>JAOZSF010000214.1 GCA_029939815.1 bacterium | reverse complement strand
GTTCAAATTGCTACCCGACTGGGAAGGATATTCCAAAAGTTCGAGGATCAGACCGGTCGGCATTTACATCTACATATGCTTCGGCATACTGCGCTAACCCAATTACTAGAACATAGCCAAAATATAGCTGCTGTCAGTCGGTTCGCTGGTCACGCCGATATTAAAACGACCGAGATCTATGCCCATATTTTAGACGGACAGTTGAAGAAAATTACGGCTGACTTTGATTGCACGGCATAAAATATTTTAAGAAGCAAGCGTTTTAATTTTTGCAGTGGATATATTTACAACTTTGATATATTTACACGTATGAAAAAGGCTGCTTAAGCGGCTATGACTGGCTTTTATAAAGTTTAAGATTTATATTTTTGTCGAAAAAATGTACTTTATCAAGCCATTTTTGTGAAAATATTATTCATTTTGCCCTCGGATTTCTTCGGGGGCTTTTTTTGCCATCATCTAATAATTTGTTCCATTTCTTCTCTTCTCCCCTATAAATACTAGGCAGCACGTTTTCCAAGCAGGTATAAAAATCTGTTTCAATTAATCCATTTTTAATTTATTAATGCCATGTAAATCAACATTTGCATTCTTGGGAAAACGGGGTATATTAAGGTAGAAGGCAGCGAAATGTTCGTTGCCAGAATAAAATAATTCAAACGCGGCCAATGGCCGCAAGGAAGGTACAACATGAGTACATTAATTGGCCTGAAAAGTGCGGGCGCATATCTTGGAATATCAGCCCGTTCCGTGAGACGCCTGATCGATAGGAAACTTCTCTCTTATCACAAAATTGGCGGCTTGCTAAAGATCAGCGAATCGGACCTGGAAATTTTCCTTAAGAAGAGCCGAGTCGAAGCCAGCAATGTTGACAACTGACTAACGTAACCCTAACCTCCGCCCCTACAAAAGGGGCGGGATAAATTCGATAGAAAATTTTAGACAATAACAATAAAAAAGGTATCAAAATGAGTGATAGACTCAACAGAAATAGTAAAGCGTCGGCATCAGGAATGCCGATTGAGAAAATTAATAATAATAAAAAAGAGAACAATATGAAAACTGAAAATTTAGAAACAGGAAAAGGGAATAAAGATTTGACATCAGAAAAGGCAATCGGTGCCATCGGTAGAAAAAAATCAAAACATCATTTTATTACAAAGATGAAAAATTACGAGAAATATGAAATGGCCGATAATTTGATCGAAAACGGAATATCGGTGATTCCTATTCGTAAAGACTGCTGTTCACCCGCGATTGAGTGGGAAACGTATCAGTTCTGCGAAGCAAATGACAATGAGGTCTTGGAATGGTTTTATGAAAAAGGTTATAACATTGGCGGTATAACCGGTAAAAAAAGCGGAACAATAATAATTGATTGCGATTCAAAAGAGTTATATGAATATATATATACAAAATATAATATCCCGGCAACGACTCCTCGCGTGAAAATAGGCGATAGATATCACTTATTTTTTAAGTATGAAGATTACTATAGTGATATCAAGGTAAGGAGGTGTAATGAAGTTGGAATTGATATTCTCGGTGAAGGAAGATGGCATATTTTACCGCCAGTGTTATGGAACGGTAATGACGTATGCACTTGGGACGTTGAGTTCGATAGAGATAACCTTCAGCCCATACCCTATGCCCTTATCGCGGACATTGGGATGGTTATGTGGGAATAATCATGATATCTAATCTGTAAAACAACCTCCGCCGGCAGCCCATGTCGGTGGAGGTACAGATGTTAATTTTTTTAACAGATATGGTAGGAAAATTTTTATGAGTAATATGAGAAAAAAAGTTGCATGCCGAGACCTCACCGAAGACGGATTGACCAATCAGGCTTGCGCAGAAGATAAGAATGGTGATAATGAAGAATACATGCCTACGACCTTCGAGGCGGCAAAAAAATATCTCGAGGCAGGGATGGCTATTATTCCAATAAGAAATGAATGTAAAAGGCCGGCAATCAAATGGAAGCATCTTCAGGAACGCCTGCCGGCCGAAGAAGAATTATGCAAATGGTTTAACGATTGGGGATATACCAATCTCGCCGTTGTGACCGGGAAAGTAAGTGGTATCTTCGTTATAGACTGCGATTCAACCGAAGCGTATAAGAGATTATGCGATAAATATGATATCGGCACAACGCCGATAGTTAAGACTCAAAACGGGTTTCACTTAATGTTTGGTTACACAGAATCTTGTTCTGACATCAAAAATCAAGCGAGAGTATTACCGGATATTGATATTAGAACCAATGGCGGGTACAGCGTTTTACCGCCGTCAAAACATGAAGACGGGCATTGCAGTTATACCTGGGTCAATGAATTCGACAGATCGAAATTGCTGCTGGTGCCGGAAGAATTGTTGAATGAGATTAAAGTGACCATTAAAGAAAAAAAACAAAAAGGAACTTATAATAACAGCATCAATCCAACGGTGCCAAGGACAAATACTGACGAGAATACTTCCTATGGAGAAGCTTCACTGCAGCATGAAGAAGAAACCATTAAACGCACTGGAGAAGGCGAAAGAAATCAACAATTGTATGATTCGGCCCTTAAAATTGGATCTTTAATTGCCGGCGGGGAAATAAATGATGAAGATGCTTATAAAAGATTGTTGAATGCCGGACTCATATGCGGGCTTGATAATAGTGAATGTGCCAGTACGGTAAAAAACGGATTTAATAACGGGTATAAAAGCCCACGGAGCGTCCCTAAACCCAAAATCCAGTTGCCCGGTAAAGGACGAACAATTTCTGAGTTCGCTATTGAATTAGGTGGAATTTTAAAGAATAAGCAATTATATAAGCGAAGCGGGAAACCATGCTTTGTAAAAGACGGAAAAATCGAATTTCTTACACCGGAGTCCTTCAGAACTTGGATTGAACAATACGTGACTTGTAGTCAAAAAAGCAGTAATAATGGTGAAGAAGAATATTTTTCAAAAAGGACCATAAGTAAAGAAACTGCTGGAGCAACCATGTCAAGTGTCCAATTCCTTAGTCAGCTTTCAGAAATAAAAGCAATACATAAAGTTCAGCAGCCGATTATAAGGGAAAGCAGAGCACTGGAATTACTCCCTGTTGGTTTTGATGATGCAACAGGAGCGTATACTTGCGCAGACGAAAGCTATGATTTGAATATGCCGTTTGATGATGCCAAAAATGTAATTGAAGACTTTTTCTCAGAATTCCCTTTTAGTAATGATACTGCTAAAGCAGTTGCGGTTGCCGCAATGTTTTCAGTTTATGGCTTGAATCTGTTGCCGGCAGGCACGCAGAAACCGGCATTCATCTATCTGGCTAACGCTGAAGGCGCCGGTAAGACCTTACTAATGAAGTGCGCTGTTACACCAACATGTGGACTTCCGGCTATACGTTCAGCTCCGAGTAGTGATGACGAAATGCGTAAAGAGCTTATTACATGTGCCCTTGAAGCTAAAAATATTATTTGCTTGGACAATCTAAAGGAGCATATTAATTTCGGAAGTTTGGAATCGTTTATTACAACCAATAATCCCACCGGCAGACTTCTCGGTACAAATAAGAATATCGAATGCGAGACGAATTGTTACGTTTTTATGACCGGTAATAATTGCTCTGTATCTTCTGATTTACGTCGTCGTTCGCTGTTCTGCGAGTTGCACATGCGAGAAGAATATGCTGAAAGCAGGAATATTAAAAGTTGGTTTGATGATAACAAGTTGCTTGATAAAAGAGGCGAACTTTTATCCGCGATGTGGGCAATCATAAAGTATTGGGATGTTTCCGGCAGGCCTAACGCAAAGCAGGAGCATAGGACATTTTATAGCTGGACGCAGGTGATTGGCGGTATTGTCGAATGTGCGGGCTTGCAATGCCCCGTAGAACGCTTCGAATTGGAAAGTGGCGGAGATATTATTCACGATAATATGAAAATGCTTGTAGACGCAATGCGTAAGTCTGAGAAAAATGAATCGGGGTTTTATTTTCAAGATCTCATTGGCTTATGTCGTGAGGAAGATATCTTTACCGATATTCTCGATAATATTGATGAAGAATATCACAAGACTACGCCGGCGATGAAATCAGCGCTTGGCAAGCAGTTTAGAAAATACAATGAAAGAGTTTTCAACTTTACACTTGAGGGGCGCTGGGAATTTAAAATAACGGGTTCGGGAAGGAACAAAAATTATATTGTTAACAAGATTGAGTAAAATAAATGCATAGGTGCATAGGTTGCATAGGTCATTAGTACTATAGATAGAAAAAATAAAAATAGATTATAAGCCGAAATACCTATGCAACCTATGCACCTATGCAAAAATAACCTGTTCTCCATCCCTCTCCTGTTTAATCCCAGAAACGAGGTCGAAATTCACCGTATACGGCGTTCTCCTTATGTTCTCAAGCTATTCCCTCTCCCATTTTGCCCCTTTTTCACTTAATTTCTCCCATTTTTGCGTTATAAATAATAATCGATAATATTACCAATCCAATATTGTCAATTCCTTTTGCCGGTATGCTACCACGGCATATCAGCAACTATATTAACCCAAAACCAAGGAGAATATTATGATAAAAACCCTTTTCAGCGCCGTGAGTATT
>JAOZSF010000213.1 GCA_029939815.1 bacterium | reverse complement strand
TAAATCTGAAACAGAAAATTTTTGTTTTTTTCGCGCTGATTCTCAGTGCGGTGCTTTCTGTTTCAGCGGCAGAAGAAGCTCCTGTTTACCAACTGCAGCCTGGAGTTTTTTATACGAACTGGCTTGTTGCCGGACCATTCCCAAATCTCCCCAAAAAAGCCGAGAACGGAAAGACTTCTTTACGACAAGGTTTTTATTATGATTATTTGTCAGGGCTCGGAGGAGAAAATAAGGCAATTGTAAAAGTCGGTGATGCTATTCCGGGTCGCGCAAGCACTGTTTTTAAAGACTTTATCAGCACAACTCCTGAAATTGATTTTGACGCTTTTTTTGGTATGCAAAATCAAGTGGTGGCATACGCTTTCGCTTTCGTGGAAACAAAATCCGATATAACAACATTCCTGCACGTAGGCTCGGATGACGGGATCCGCGTATGGATTGATGATAAGCTTGTAATCGACAAATATGCTGAGCGGGGATTTACTCCGGACGAAGACTGGGCTGAAATTAAACTTTCAAAAGGAAAGCATAGGATTCTTGTTAAAGCAGATGATAATTTCGGTGATTGGAAATTCTCGTTCCGCTTTGTTGATAAAAAGGAACATAACAAAATTATAGCGGCCGGAATTGATGATAAACTTAACGTAACTTTAATCTGCCCCACTGCGGAGTGGGATCAAGTTGAAGTAATTTTAAACTTAAATCCGCCTGTCAAAGGTTTTCCTGTAAAAATCAATGGCTTATGGCTTTCTCCAAACAGAACTGAAACACAAACTTTCGCTGCGCTCCCGGGAACAAAAATCGCCCTCCCGGAGAAATTTCTAAAACTTCCCTATTGCGCCTTTACTGCCAAAGCGTCCGGAATTCCCGAGAAGGAACCTGCCATCTCTTTAAATATTTATTTATCACCTTTTAAGGATGTTTATTCCAATCGTGTTGGAAAAATCGATAAGCTTTTTGCGAGTATGAATTCTACCTCGACAACGGTTCGTCTTATCCAAAAGCATAAAGGAATTTTAAAGTTATATTTAAACAAATTAGCACTATTTAAAAGCACGAAACAAGTCAATCCCGATATTGAAGCTCATAGACTTCTTACAAAGCTCGATAAAGCAATAAATATGCTTTCTCAAAAAAAGGATTACCTTGATTCTCTTCGAGGTGAATATACCGCTGCTTACATTTCTAAAGTGGATAATTCATGCCAGACTTTCATTCTTGACATTCCGCACAGATATATTTCCGGCGTTCCTATGCCGTTGGTTGTTTTCTTACACGATGCCAACCAAAACGCATCGGAATTTTTCAAAAACATTGACCAGGAAATTCCTTTCTTTTCAGTTCAGGTCGGCGCTCGGGGGAAAAATACCGCTTATCTCGGACTCGCGGCAATTGACGTGATTGAAACAATTGACTTTATGACCAATTTTTACTCGGTTGACCCGGATAGAATTTATCTGCTCGGAAGTGGAATGGGCGGATATGGCGTGTGGAGAATTGCGGCTGCTCATCCACAACTCTTCGCCGCAGTTGCTCCTCTCGGAAGTTTTTCTGCAAATCTCCCGCTACAAAATTTATTCAACCTTCCCGTTTATGTCGCACATGGGGAAAATGATCAAATCACTACGGTTGGATACTCAATCGCAGCGGTTGATTTTATGAAAAAACTGGCATGTCCTGTTGTTCTAAATGTTTTAAAAGGTGTCGGATACAGATTAAAATTCGCCATCCAGGCGGCGAAACCGGTTAAATGGCTGCTTGGAAACAGAAAGAGTTCTGCTCCTCATGGTGTAATTCTTCAAAATAATTATTCTTCCTTTAATGAAAACGCATGGCTGAAAATTATTTCCCGCGATAATCCGCGCCGGGCTTCAAAAGCGATCGCAAGATTTATTAACGTTAATCAACTCATCGTTTATTTCGACAATATAGAGAACGCGGTAATTTCTTTAGATGATAAACTGGTTGATTACGACTCACTGCTTGGAATTATTATCAACGGAAAACATATTGAATATTCAGCTCCTCTGCCTGATAAAATTTATCTTTCCAAAAAAAATAATGCTTACATTATTTCAGAAAAACCGCCTGAACAAAAAAATATTCGCTTATATAAATCAGGAAGCTGGCAAAACTTTTATAACGGTGAACCTATTATGATAGTAAAAGGCAGTTCCGGAAATGAAAAAGATCTGAAAATGATTGACAAATGTGCCCATGAGATCAGCAAGTGGTCATTTGTTTCCAGAATGATGGATTCAGGAACAATTCCCGTAAAAAAAGACAGCGAGTTAACCGATGAGGATATCCAAAAATATAATTTAATATTACTCGGTATGCCTGAACAAAATAAGTTTCTTAACAAAATAAAAAATAAGTTAATCGCAAATATCGATAAATCAGAAATCAATATTTCAGGTAAAAAGTTTTCGTTGAAAGGAAACGGTTTGTGGCTGTGTCAGTTTAATCCTGAAAACAAGAAAAAATTGATATGGATATGGGCTTCCGATAATATCAATTTCTATAACTCTAAAGCTGAATGGCTTAATTATTGGGATTTCCCGGCAGAAGACCCGCCTGATCTCTTTCTGGTAAATGTTTCAGGGCAATCTTACGCCAACGCGCGCCATTTTACAAAAAGTTGGCACCTTGATAAAAATAAAATGCAGAAAACTAAAAGTTCCATTTCCAACAGAAATCAATTTGTTGGATTAGCCGCCAAAACAATGCTTAAAGTGTCGGGCGCTGATTTCGCCTGGCTGCCAAAGAGGAAGTTACCCAAGTTCAGCAATATCAAAAATTTTTCGGCTGCTGAAATAGCTAATATTGTCTTTAAGAACTCTATGCTTTGCGTTTGCAAAATTTCAGGCAAGGATATTAAAAAACTTATTACAAAAAATCCGACCGCTCTTTTTAAAACAGAAAAAAATATACCGGTCGCTCCTAATAAAATATATAAAATCGCTGTAATGCCTGACGCACTAAGCGAAGTCGCGAAAATCACAAAATCATTCTTAACAAATGCTGAATATATTAATGCGCCGTTAAGACAAACCTTACAACAAAAACTTATAAAATGAAAATAAAAATTATTATTCCTGTAATTTGTCTGTTTTTTCTCAGCTGTACCATCTCTGAAAAAACAAACATTCGAATCTTCCCTCCAAAAGCCGGTACTGTTTTAGTGCGCCCTTTTGTAGAAGTGTTTGGTGAAACAAATGCTGTCATCGTTTGGCAGATAAAAGATACTGAAAACAGTTATCTTTTATTTAAAAAAGATAATGATGAACCGAAAATTATCCCCGCGTTTTATTCAAACCAAATTTTTAGAGCTGTCGTTGCAAAACTCAACCCGGATACTATTTATTTTTATAAAATCGCGGGAACTAATGATAAATTTTCAAGATTCAGAACCCTTAGCAAAAAAAGAAAAATTTACTCTTTTGCCGTGCTGGGCGACAACAGAACAAATCCCGACAAATTTAAAAAAATAGCCGATACTGTCTCAAAATATGATGTCGATTTCTTTCTTCATACCGGAGACCTTATGTCTAACGGAATAAAAATTAAACAATGGTATTCACAATGGTTTACTCCGGGACAGTCTATGTTTGAAAAAGCTCCTGTTCTCGTTGCATGGGGAAATCATGAACGTCCATGGGACTCAAAAAGCGGAATTAACATTTTTTATCCCGACCGTTCACAATTTAAAAATAAAGGATATTATTCTTACCAAAACGGCGATGCGTTATTCGTCCATATAAATACTTTCGAACCTTTTAAACCCGGCTCAAAACAATACCTCTGGTTGGAAAAAACTTTAAAAAACTGCAAACTTCCGTTTGTCATTGCCGCTTTACATGTATCTGCTTTTACAGGTGGCGGGCACGCCAAAGGCGCGGATGTAAAAGAAGTTCGGCAATATATCGTTCCTTTACTCCAAAAATATAATGTTAATCTCGTTGTATCAGGGCACGATCACGTTTATGACAGAAGCGAATATTCCGGGACAACTTATGTTATCGCAGGCGGCGCAGGAGCGCCTTTATACGATCCGAACACTTATTTGAATCCATTTTCTGTAAAAGCGGAGAAAATATTACATTATGTTATTTGCGATGTAAATGAAAAGGAAATTGATATTAAAGTTTATGATCTTTCAGGAAAAATAATTGATAAATTTACAATTATGCCGAGGAAAATCCCTAAAAACTTTCCAACAGCATTTGCAACTTTCAGACCGCCATATCACAACAAAGTTCAATCAACGGATTTTGATGTTTACATTCGACATTTTTCGTCGAATGAAATTTCAGGAACTATAACCACTGAAATTTCAAAAGATTTTGAAGTTCTTCCTTCAAATAATTTCAAGTTCAAAATCGGCGCAAAAGACCAGTTGAAAGAACTTAAATTAAAATTGAAATTAAAAAATAAAAATAAAAAAGAATATCCGGTTAAAATTACCGTTTCAACAGCCAGAACAACAAATACAATGAAATTCACACTTAAAGAATAAAGTTGACATTTGACGTTTGACGTTGGTTGTACTCCCCTCCTGTCTTAGGAGGGGTGCCCTTTAGGGCGGGGTGGTAATAACAAATAACTATT
>JAOZSF010000212.1:1627-4621 GCA_029939815.1 bacterium | reverse complement strand
GGGGGCCTGAAAGGCGGGGTGGTTTTTCATCAGTCACCCGACACCTGACACCTGAAATACTATGTCTTTCTACAGTACCGCTTATAATATCTTCGGCACCGCTACCGCGGGAATTACTCTTCCCGTGTGGCTTCCTTATGTTCTGGCAAAAAGAAAGTACCGGTTAAGTCTGCTCCGCAGATCAGGTTTTATTTCAAATAATATTAAAGAAAAACTTAAAAGAAAACCCAATATCTGGGTCCATGCCGTTTCAGTAGGAGAATTTAACCTCGCGGCTACTTTAATCGAAAAATTAAAACCTCGCTGTCCGGATTTTCAATTCGTCGTTTCTGTAACAACTTTGACCGGATATAAAGTCGCATCAAAAAAGCTTACCGATGATGATGTCCTTATTTTTTTCCCCACAGAATTCAAACCGGTTATGAATAAAGTTATTAATCTCGTTAATCCTAAACTCGCCGTCATTATTGAAACGGAAATCTGGCCGAATTTTGTTTACGGTCTTGCTGAGCGCGGGATTCCACTCATTCTGGCAAACGGCAGAATCTCGGAAAAATCTTTTTCAAGATATAAACGCGTAAAACCATTTATTAAAAATGTTCTCCAAAATTTTTCTCACTTTAATATGCAGACCGACCACGATGCGGAACGAATTCTCGGTATTGGTGCAGATGAAAATCAGGTTTCTGTTACAGGGAATATTAAATTTGATTCCGCAAAAATTGTCGAAAAACCTGTCGCGGATATTGATTTTCTAAATGAATTGTCGCTTAAGCAAAATACTCATATTTTTCTCGCCGCAGCATTGGAAAAAACAGGCAGAGAAGATCCCATCGCAATAAATGTCTTCGAAAAATTACGCGAAAAACACCCGGAGGCAGCTCTTGTCATTGTTCCAAGACATCCGGAACGAGGGGCTGATATAGCAAAGCTCGTTTCTTCACGCGGGTTTATTCCGCGACAAAGAAGCAAAGGCGAAAAATTTGATAACACGGAAAAACAAATTTTTATACTTGATACGGTCGGTGAACTCGCACGTCTTTACACTCTCGCAAAAATAGTTTATGTCGGTAAAAGTTTATTAAAACCCGGCGGAGGACAAAATATGATTGAACCGGTCGGGCTTGGCTTACCGGTAATCTACGGCAAATATACAGGGAATTTCAGAGGCATCGCCGATGTACTCGCATCACACGGCGGGTCAAAAATTGTAGCAGATGAAAACGAACTTACAAATACGGTAATAGACCTCTGGAACAATCCGGAGAAGACCGCCGAAATGGTTGCAAACGGGCAAAATTACATTCGTTCACAACAGGGCGCAACGCAAAAAAATATTGACACAATTATTTCTTTGCTAACAACGTAATCGCAAATGAAATTTATTATTTCTAACATCAGAAAAAGATGGTAAAATTAACCAACCGAGGAAAATTATGAAAAAACAAAAAATGACAACAATTACTCTGAGTCTTATGACCGTGGGGGCCGTTGTGACCAGCTTACGCGGACTTCCTATGATGGCAAAAGAAGGTCTTTCTATGATCTTCTATATCCTGTTTGCCGTGATTATGTTTCTTTTACCCGCTTCGCTTGTGGCTGCGGAACTCGGAGGCGCATTCAGCGGAAAAGGAGGCGGTGTTTATACCTGGGTGAAAGAAGCTTTCGGTTCCAGATGGGGCTTTCTCGCAATATGGCTCCAATGGATACAGAATGTAGTCTGGTACCCTACCACTTTAGCTTTCGCGGCAGGAGCTTTGGCATATCTTTTTATGAAACCCAGTCTTGCGGAAAACGGGTTTTATAACGGCACGGTTATTCTCGTTGTTTACTGGCTGGCTACTTTTTTCGCACTTAAAGGAACCGGAGTAGTAAGCTCAATAACAAAATACGGCGTACTTATCGGAACAGTCCTTCCGGGAATCTTTATTATTGTTCTTGCTATTATCTGGATTTGTCATGGGAATCCTGTTTCCTTTCTTGAACCAAGTCACGCGGTGGCAGCTGCAGAAAAAGCGGTCGGGGAATTACCTCACGCCCGTTTATTTCCTCACATTTCAGGATTGAGCAATATCGCTTTTCTTGCAGGTATTATTTTACTGTTTGCCGGGGTTGAAGTTCATGCTGTTCACGCAAACGAACTTGAAAATCCGGCAAAACAATTTCCAATAAGTCTGTTTATAGCCATGATTATTATTTTTCTGCTCTTCTTTCTCGGTTCGCTTGCCGTTGCAACTGTTCTTCCTTCTGACGACATAAGTTTAACAGCAGGGATTATGCAGGCATTTAAAGAATTGCTTGATAAATTTCATCTTACATTTCTGATTCCGGTAGTTGGATTGTTTACAGCTTTCGGCGCAATAGGCGGAGTTATGTCGTGGATTAGCGGACCAAGTCGCGGACTTCTGGAAACAGCAAAGCAGGGAGAAATACCTCCTTTTATGGAAAAAACAAATAAAAACGGCATGCAAATAAGTATCCTTATGATTCAGGGAGTTATCGTTACTATCCTTACATCACTCTACTTTATAATGAAAAATGTGAGTGTTGCGTTCTTTCTTCTTTCAGCAATGACTATTACTTTATATCTTGTTATGTATATTTTGATGTATGCCGCGGCAATAAAATTACGCATCACACAACCCGATTTACCAAGGTCGTATAAAGTGCCCGGAGGAATTGTAGGAATGTGTGTAATTGCAGGTTTAGGATTGATCGGTGTAATATTTTCTCTTGTAGTAGGATTCTTTCCGCCAAGTAATCTGCCTATTGGAAATCCTGCTTTTTATGTGATAATTGTTACCGCGGGAATGATTATCTTTATCGGATTACCTATGATTATTCACGCATTTAAAAAACCGTCCTGGAAAGAAGATAAAATATAGAATTTGTGACCCGTAATCTGCGAAGCACCCGGAGAATTTCGGGCGTAATCCGAATAACCATTAACAAATAACTAATAAATTTCGACCCAATGACCTTTTAACACTAACT
>JAOZSF010000212.1:0-1527 GCA_029939815.1 bacterium | reverse complement strand
AATGACCTTTTAACACTAACTTTAGGAGAAAAAAAATGGCTCTGCATGAAAAAAATAAAATACGAGATAACCTTCTTGATGACGTTTACTCATCACAAGATTTATCTATAAGAATGCCTAAATATAAATTCCCGAAAGAAGAACGGGAAGCTCGACATGTTTATCAAATTGTTCACGATGAGTTAATGCTTGACGGAAACTCGCGGCAGAACCTTGCCACTTTCTGTTCTACCTGGTTAGAACCGGAAATTCATCAGCTTATGAACGAGTGTATTGATAAAAATATGATTGATAAAGATGAATATCCCCAAACAGCAGAATTAGAAAACCGCTGTGTTAATATGCTCGCCGATCTTTGGAATTCGCCTGATGCAACAAATACTATGGGATGCTCAACTACAGGGTCAAGCGAAGCGGCGATGCTTGGCGGCATGGCAATGAAATGGCGCTGGAGAGATAAAATGAAAGCGGCTGGAAAACCTACCGATAAACCAAATATGATTTGCGGACCGGTTCAAATCTGCTGGCACAAATTCGCGCGGTACTGGGATATTGAACTTAGAGAAATCCCTATGGAAGGGGATCGGCTGATTATGAACGCGGAAGAAGTTATTAAACGCTGCGATGAAAATACCATCGGCGTTGTTCCCACACTCGGTGTTACTTTTACCTGTCAGTACGAACCGGTGAAAGAGGTCGCTGATGCTTTGGATAAATTCCAAAAAGATACAGGTATTGATATTCCAATGCACATTGACGGAGCAAGCGGAGGCTTTCTTGCGCCGTTTACAGACCCGGAACTTGTCTGGGATTTTCGTATTGAAAGAGTAAAATCTATAAATACTTCCGGACATAAATTCGGTTTGGCTCCGCTTGGAGTTGGCTGGGTAGTTTGGCGGGATAAAAAAGAATTACCGGAAGACCTAATTTTCTGGGTGAATTATCTTGGAAGTAATATCCCGACTTTCGCTTTGAATTTTTCTCGCCCGGGCGGACAGATTATCGCACAGTATTACAATTTCCTGAGATTAGGAAAAGAAGGATACAGAAAAATTCAGGATGCATGTTATAAAACAGCTAAATATATCGCCGGTCAAATTGATAAAATGGGACCTTTTAAAGTGATTTATAACGGAGAAGGCGGGATCCCCGCGCTTTGCTGGTCGCTTAAAGAAGGAACAAATCCCGGCTATACTCTTTATGATCTCGCTGACAGATTGCGAAGCCGCGGATGGCAGGTTCCCGCATATTCAATGCCCGCAAACAGAACAGACCTCGTTGTTCAGAGAATCCTTGTCAGGCACGGTGTAAGTAAAGACCTTGGTGATCTTCTTATAAAAGATATTAAGAGATGTTTGAAATATTTTAAAAAGAATCCGGTTACTGTTCCGCTTACCGAAAAAGAAGCCGGCGGTTATAAACATTGATTAAATTAAAAGGAGCTCGAAAAGGTTGTTTTGTTTTTTAGACAAAATAATCTTTTCGAGCACTGTATAATCAATGCAGGGAGTTGGTAAATGAATCATT
>JAOZSF010000211.1 GCA_029939815.1 bacterium | reverse complement strand
CTCAAGAGGGGATCAGGAGGGGATTTTACGGATAACGGATAATCCTCCTTCGGCGGATCTTCGACAAATAACAAATAACAAATAACAAATAACAAATAACGTCGAACGTCCAATGTCAAATATTATTTCTGTGAATTGTCAATAGCGCGGGTGCCGTCAATCCAGACCGCGTTTTCAAAGAAATCGAACGTATCGCCCTGCCAGATGGAAATTTTCTTTAAAGAAATAAAAGTATTGCTGTAAGAGCCGCCTTCAATTTTGACGTTTTCGAGTCTGCCGAGATAACTGGCATTTTGCCAGTCTTTCAGTACAGTATCTTTAACTCCGGCAATGAATTGAGAGTCGAAAACGGAGCTGTTTGCGTATATGCGCCCGATTTTCCCCGGATACGCAGCATAACTTGCGTAAAAAGGTTGCTGTCCCGCAGTATTTTCAGATGTTTCTTCGGAATAAAGATCGTAGAATGAGAAAGCGGATGTCATTCCGTTTGTAACTGTGATAACAACGTCAACCATGCCGGTCATGGGGGCAATATTGGAATCAAAAACGACAAAGTTCAGATTGTAAACACCTGTTTGAGATGCAGCCGGGGTCCATGTGAATTTATTTGAAGCCGACATAACTGCACTATAAGTTGTTTCGGAATACGCAGCGCCGGACGGCAGATTGGTTGGAACAGAAAAAGTGAGGTCATTTGTCTGTATAGAGTTAGCAATCACATAAAAGCTAAACTCATTGCTTACTGCGGTAGTGATTTTATTGTCTGTAAGAGTTGTCGAAACGATTGGAACCGCATTACTTGTAATGAATAGGGTTATAGTTTTAGAATCGCTTAGACCGTCACTGTCAGTAGCTTTGAAAACGATGTTTGAATATGAGCCGACAACGAGATTGGTTGAGTAAACATAAAATGAGCGTGTAGTAAGATTGCTGAAAATCAGTCCCGGTGAATTATTTTCGATAGTAAAAGTTATAATATCATAAATGTTCATATCAAAAACAGAAGCAGTCCAGAATAAATTAGTTTCATTAAGTAAATTAATAATGCGTGGATTGTCATCAGGATCGAGAGATAAAACCGGGGCAACATTGCTTGAAGTAACAGAAGCAATAATTCTCATGTCATCAAATTTATTGGGTATTCCGTTATCAGTTACTCTGACAGTAATGTTGGAATAAACATCTTCCTGATATGATTGAGTTATCCAGACAAACATTCCGCTTTCAGGATAGTCGGTAACTTTCCAGGCATCACCGTATTCAAAACTCTGCCCGTAATAATTTGAAATAACAGCTTCAAGTGCGGGACCGCGATTGTGAATACGAACGGCGAGTGTTTCACCCGAATCAA
This sequence comes from bacterium, assembly GCA_029939815.1. Lineage (GTDB taxonomy): Bacteria > Auribacterota > UBA3054 > UBA3054 > B51-G9 > B51-G9. The sequence goes on along the minus strand of JAOZSF010000211.1, from coordinate 3,292 downwards.
TGCTGTCGATTGTGAAAGGGATGATAACTTCAGTTTCACTTATAACGCCTGTCGCGTAGATATTTGGATCGATAACCGGCGGGTTATTTTCTGATAGGTCGCCATCTGTGCCGGCTCTTAAAATCACATTTGATATAGAGAAACCTGTGATAGGATTTTCGAGTGCTGATTTTAATGAATTAACATTACCTTTAGTAGAAAAGATAGAATTAAAGATCATTCCATTTTTAATATTAATATTTTTTAAACTGCAGTCTTTATAATTGAAATTAGGGTCGGTTGTTTGAATATAAGATTTTGTGATTCCCTGTTCATCAATGGAAAAAGAAGGGCGGGGATCGGTTGCCTTTTGTCCTTTCACAGAAACTTTTTTTATCTGTCGGCAATAAATTCCACTGTCAGTAATTAATCCTCCTTTGGCACGGATTTGTTTGACTTCATTTCCCGTATTAAAAATATCCGCTTTTATTCCACCACCGAACATCACGCGAACAGTTTCACTTGTTTTAACAATAACGCCGTCGGCAGCGATTAGTTTAACATTTCCATTAACAGAAATCATGCCGTTATCGGTGGCGCCGGGATAATAGTAAATATTTCCGCCTTTAGCGATGATTTTTGATACACCATTATCGACATTAATATCCGCCCAGATATTTCCTCCCCACCATTCAGCATCCTTAGTGTTTTTAATTTTATTTTTTTTGCCTTTAACTAAAATTTGTTTTATAGGACCGTTAATATTAACCTGACCGTCATGGCCGACCGGATCACCGAGATCGCCGTTAATAATAGTGATATTATTAACATAACCTTTAACATTGATATTCCGTACGCAGCTTGCTGTTCCGTCTTTTCCCGGAGGGAAAGTAACTTTGATTCTACTTAACGACCCATCGGCAACGATTTCATCAATAAAAATGGAATTAGCGCTTTGGCTTGTCGGTTTTATGACAAGCGTGTCATTCACTTTATCTGAAGTATTTGTGTAAAACGCAAGACCGGTAACCTCAATTTTATATGTGTAATCACCCGCATCAGACGGGCCGACAATCAGCGCGCCGTTTCCTGTATATGTTACTTTCAGAGCGTCGATATATCTTACCGTTGTTCTTGCGAAAGAAACTGATGTGGTAAGGACGGTAATAAGTAATATTGATAATAATCGCGTATTCATAGTTAAAATATTGTGTGTTTAAATAGTAATAATACAAAATGATACATTTTTTATAGTGCTTTTGTCAAGTAGTTATGGAAAAAAAGCCCTTAAATTGTTATAATGTAATTAATTGGCATAAAGTGTGCCTTATATTATAATTATAGCATATTACTTTGTTTATGAATCGTATTGATGAAAAATTTGCACAGTTGAACAAAATTTCGGGAAAAGCATTCATCGCTTATATTACCGCAGGCGACCCAAATTTGAAAAGAACAAAAGAACTTGTCCTCGAATTGGAAAACGCTGGCGCGGATATTATAGAATTAGGAATTCCTTTCTCCGACCCGCTTGCCGATGGGAAAACCAATCAGGAAGCGGCGGAGCGTGCTCTTAAAAACGGAGTAACGTTAGCGGATGTAATAAACCTTGTTTCAGATTTGCGCAAAGAAACGCAAATTCCGATAGTATTTTTTACATATCTGAATCCGGTTTATCAGTACGGATATGAAAAATTCGCCTGCGCTGCCGCTAAAGCGGGAGTTGACGGAATTCTCGCTCTTGATGTTCCACCCGAGGAATCTTCGCCGCTAAAAAAAGAGCTTGATGAAAATGATGTGAAAATGATTTTTCTGATTACACCGACCAGCGATGAAGAACGTGTAAAAAAAATAACAAAGCAGGCAAGCGGGTTTATCTATTATGTTTCAAGAACAGGCGTTACCGGCGCTACAGACAGCCTCTCAGACGATATCGAAGAACATATTGAATTGATTCGTAAACATAGTAAAATTCCTATAGCTGTCGGATTCGGTATTTCTAAACCCGAACATGTAAGCCGGGTGGCGAAAACAGCTGACGGAATAATTGTCGGCAGCGCGATAGTAAAGAAAATTGCTGCCGGCGGCGACAGCGATGAAATGATAACAGAAGTAAAGAGTTTTGTACAATCACTTGTAAAACCAATAAAAAAATAAATGAATACTATTTCTGATACAGACAAAAAAATGAGTATGTGCGTGATGGCCGGAGGTTCCGGAGAACGATTCTGGCCTTTCAGCCGGAGTTCCCGTCCGAAACAATTACTGAAAATTGTCGGTGATGAGACTTTAATTGCTCAAGCGTCAAATCGATGCGCGGAATTTACTTCCCGCGATAAAATATATATTGTTACAACAAAAAAGCAAGCCGAAGATACGCAAAAAGCTTTGCCGGAATTACCGCCGGAAAATATTATCGCAGAACCTTACGGTAGAAACACGGCTCCGTGTATTGGTTTAATTGCAGCTCTGCTTGCGGCAAAAAATCCTGATGAAATTCTCGGCGTTATTCCTGCTGATCATTGGATTCCCGATAACGACATTTATGCAAGAATAATGCTCGATGCCGCTAAAATCGCAGAGGAAAGTCACGCACTTGTTACTATTGGAATTCATCCGCGTGCTCCGGAAACCGGTTACGGATATATTCTTGCCGGCGAGAAATTAGACTCCCCGTGCAAAACAGTTTTCTCTAAAGTAGATGAATTTATTGAAAAACCGGAAAAACAACGCGCGGAAGAATTAATCGCTACGGGTAACGCTTTCTGGAATGCGGGAATGTTTGTGTTCCGTGTCGCGGATATGCTTGCCGCGTTTCAAAAATATTTACCGGATTTTTACGAAGAATTGAAAAAAATAAAAGAAAATCCTTCTGAAAAAATTATAGAAAAAGTTTATTCCGCGGCTCCATCTATCTCTATCGATTACGCAATAATGGAAAAAGCGGATAACGTTATCGTTGCTCACGGCGAGTTTAACTGGGATGATGTTGGAAGTTGGTCATCGGTTGCTAATCATTGGCAAAAAGATGAGTTTGGTAATTCTGCAAAAGGAGATTATGTCGCGGTAGATTCATCAAACTGTGTTATCGGCAATGAAGGAGACGGAATCGTCGGCGTAGTTGGAATGGATAATGTAATAGTTGTAAAGACAGGTGATGCGGTTTTAGTTTGCCCGAAAGACAGAGCGCAGGATGTAAAAAAAATTGTGCAGAAACTGCGCGCTGATGAAAAAACAAAGAAATTTGTGGATTAGGAAAATTGTGGAATTGGAAAATTACCAAATTATCAAATTAATCAATTACTAAATTAAT
>JAOZSF010000210.1 GCA_029939815.1 bacterium | reverse complement strand
TTGGTTGGTTGGTTTAAAGAGGACTTATAGGACGAATTTGCCCTATAAGCCCTATAAATCCTATTTTTTTCTGTTGATGAACGTAAGAGCGAGCAAACATAATAATGAAATAAATCCCGGTTCAGGAATGATAATGTCCGCAATTTCTATGTTGTTGCCATTGATGAAAGGATGTTCAGGACCTGAATTACCGATAGCATAACTCATGAAAATCGAGTCTGCATTTCCGTTTATCGAACCGGCAGAAAATAATATATTTGTTTCTTCCGGTAAAACATCACTGATTGTTGTAACATTTACCGTAATACTGTTTGCGGCAGCGGCTGAAATGTCAAGTTCGCCGGCAACGTAAATTAAATCCGCGAGATAAATTGCACCTACTTCCCAGTTATAAATACTTCCGCTTTGCATTACAAGATTGCTTTGAACGTACATTGTTCCAACGCTGCTGCCAGGTGAAACAGTTGTTCCGGATGGAATTGTTAAATTTCCGCTTACATCACCAATAGTTGCTTCATCAACAGCGAGAAATTTGCTTTCGCCGAGAGTGTTTAAAACAAGAGTTCCATCTTTAACGACAGTTGGTCCCGTATAATTACATGTGTTTGATAATGTTAAAGTACCATAGCCGAGTTTTGTAAGTCCGCCGTCTTCTGTGCCGCCAAGTGCCGGGTCATGCAAAAGAGAGTTATTAACAATTCTGCCATTTATATTATTAATTTCGATTTTCGCGCCGCCCGCTTGAATAACATTTGAAAATCCCGGACGTATCCAGTTGGCATAACTGCCGTCCCAATCGCCCCAAGGGCCATCGGATAAAATTCCTCCATCATAATAAAGAGCTGAACCGGCTCCGAGCCCTGCATTTCCACCACCACTATTTTGAACTGCAGCTGTTTTAAGTATTGAACCGGATTTTAAATATATAGTTCCAACATTGTTTGATTGAATAGAAGGATCAATTCCAACGCGTGTAACATAAACATTCGCTTCTGACGCATTATCAAAAATAACTGTTCCGGGTGCACCGCCTATTCCCGGCATAAGTTCCGCACCACAATAAATATAAGAGTTTGAAACAACTGTTTCATTATTAATAAAAGATATATATTTTTGACAAATTAGCGAGGAATCGTTTATTTTGAGTTTTCCGCCTTGAATTACAGTACTTTCCGAAGCTGATATTACACCATCATTAATGTAAACAATATCATTACAACTTATGGATCCGGGAATAATAGTGAGAGATGTAACTTCCTGAGAATAACCGTTCATATTATAAGTTAAACCAATATCGCTTGTCCAATGATAAACATTCAATGTAAGATTAGTGTTTGGGAATTGTTGATTGTTCCCAATTTCAAATGTCCCTTGTGAAGCATAAGCACTAAGTGTTGTTTTACCTGTACGGGTATCAGTGCCGTTAAGATAAAAAGTTCTGGCATGAGTTTCGTGCCCGCCCTGAATCAGCAGTTCAACAGAGCCCGGACCTGAAAACCCGCCATTTTGAACAAAATAATTTGACCCAGCACCATATTGACCGTATCTCGCATCTGCAGCAAAATAAACATTACCGTTATTAGTAACATTTCCGACTTCAGTATGAAAAGCGCCGAGAGCTGCATAAACTCCGTTGCCTGCGAGTGACATATCATTTTCTAAAGTAGAAGTACCGCCAGTCCCAATCACAAATTCGCCATCGGCGTTAACGGTTATATTACTGCCCTCTAAAGTAGCAGGATAGCTTAACCGAAGTTTTCCTCCGCTGTTTACGTTTATAGAAGAAGAGCTTAGAACAGTAGCATTTGAAGGCGTATCTGTTTCGGTCATATTAAGCATACCGCCATCGCCGATAGTCAGAGACTTAGTGTTGAAAGCATTTTTTCTTAATCTGACAGTTGCACCGGTTACATTTACATCAGCATTTTGAAAAACGTCTTTATGATTTACAATTATTTCAAAAACATCATAGAGATTTACAGCACCACTAATCGATTTCGGAGTTGCACCGACCATTAAAGTACCGGATGCGTGATCGCCTTGCAAAGTGAACCCGTCTGTTCCGTCAAGCCCGCATTGAATGTCCAACCTGTTTATAGAAACATCAATTATTGGTGAAGCGCCGCCTGCGTCTAAAGTGATGTTTGTGGAAAGTTCATAACCGGCAACAGTTGGTCCCGGCAGTTGAACTCTTGTATTTTTCAAATAAATCCCGCCGGCAATTATATTTTGAGAATTAATAATTCCTGCGGTAATTTTATCATCTGTGTATGTATTTGTGAAATATGCGTTGTCGCCCGCGCCGTTCGGCACAATCCCGCCTGCCCAGTTAGCGGAATCCATCCAATTACCATCGCCATCGTAAATCCATGCACTGCTTGCTGCAAAAATAGATGATGTTATAATAGCGGTAAATAAAATTACTTCGATAATTTTGATTTTTTTCATTTGTTTGCCTCTTTTTAATTTAGGTTAGTTAGTTAGGAAATTCATCCCGAGACGCTTGCGCACTCGGGATAAATTTAACATTTTTTGGTTATGATTTTGTTGTTTATTTGAAATAATATTTAAACATTAAATTATCTGCCTGTGCTAAATTTATTTTTTATTTTTCGTAAAAATAGTAAAAATAAATTCCCGGTAATGATCCATATCCCCACCGGCTCCGGCACGCCTGTTCCGGTTAATGTTACTTCTATTATACCATTCGTTCCGCTGCCCGTCAGGTACAAAGTATTTGAATAATCAATTTCTTCATCGGGCTGGAAAAATACATTAATTGTGTCGGGTGATTCTTTAACGGAATAGTAGTAATTTGTAGAAATAGTAAAGAAAGTATCTACAGTTGCAAAAGTTACTGTACCGGAAACAACGCCGCCGCCGACATTAAAGATATCAAGACTCATAGTTTTATTTCCACTTACAGCAACATCACCAAAATCGAGGTAGTCAATTACATCTATCTCCGGCTCGGGAACATCTTTCAGGTAACTGCTGAATCCGTACAGGAAATAATCCATATTTGGTTTAGGTGTGAAAGTGAATGTAAATGTTCCGTCGCTGCCCGCTGTATATTCGTATTCAATAATCTGTCCTTTTGCCGGATCTTCATTTTCATCAACTTCAAACACTCCGCCATCGCTGCCTGAGAGGTAAGAAATTCTTGCATTTCCTGTATCGAACGGATAACCGTAAATATTCAGAACATTTACCGAATCCGGAACAAGGTTTGATAATGTAACACCTACTGAAGAACTCCAGCCGTAAATGCCGTTTTCCGCAATTTTACCGCTATCACCGCTGAAAGGAGCGTTTTGGCGCCACCATGCCATTAAACCGTTAGCGCCGAAGAGCGACCAGTTAGTTCCGTGTGCCGCAGAAAAAGTATCATAAGTCAGCCAGTTAGTAGCCAGACCCGAGCCGATGAAAACAAGCGAATTAACGGAAATGTCCGCATTAGTGTTGAGGTTTACCGCGTGAGTAAAGTTTTCTACTGAATTACTGATGCCGATCCAGGTATCACCGTCATTCTCCCAGGTTCTTGTAGAGAATTTTGCTTTAACGGTTGTTATTTTGAAGTCATCAAAAACGCTGTTCCCGCCGTAATTATACAGAGTAACATAATTGTCTTCAAAACCGCCTGCGCGTTCATAAGTATAAAAATATCCCCAGCGGTTGAAGTTTGTGTTTGCATCAGGTACCCATTGCCGCCTTAAAATAAGCGGCGAGCCGTTTACTGTTGCTGCGATAAGCGCAGGGTCGCTATCAAAACTTTCCGTTGATGCGGTCAATAAAACGTGAAGTTCGCTTGCTTTAATAACGTCATTTGTGAATGTTCCGATTAAAGTTGTTGAGTCGTACACATCATAAATCCCGTTTCCTCCGCCATGAAAAACTATGCCAAAACCGCCGACACTGTTTGCAGGCAGATTTTGTGATATTTTACCAAAAGTTATCGCTGCGCCTTCCGTGCTTGGTTTTATTTTTACATCTATCATAAAATTAGTGGATTCTTCAAAATTCCAGTTTGGCGAACAGGCAGAACCGGTTCCACTCAGCGTCAATTCGTTTGGATTAGTTGCCGCATCGCCGACTTCGGTTGTTCCGGTAAATGAATAGTCGAGTGGAATAACTCTGCCGTACTGCCTTCCGCTTGCCGTATAATCTTTATTTACATTTCCGCTTCCGGAAATATTATTAAAAGTATCATAGAAATAGAAAGGGGAATTCGCATCTCTTTCAGTTCTGAAACTTGTGGGAATCGACCACCCGCTCCAGATATTTCTGTTGTTTTTATATCGCACGCGCCAATAATTCGTTAATCCTAATACGGATGTAGGAACTTCAATACTTACCGCATTCGTTTTTAGTTCACCTGAATCCCAGGTTACAATAATAAAATTTGTGTTGGCTGCTATCTGCCATTGAGCAGCAGACATCTGCCATGCGGCCGGGTCGGAGTATGAAGACCCCACTAATGTTACCGGGAAATCTACTTTTGCATTATCAAGCGGAAGTTGATTTACAGGAGTGTTAGGTCCTGTTGAATCTGTACTGAATCCAATTGCGTAGTCTCCGAAGTCGCTCCACCCGTTTGTGTTTCCGGCTTTTACCCAATAATAATAATCAAGATTTACTGTCGCTGTGGTATCAGTAA
>JAOZSF010000006.1:9309-16946 GCA_029939815.1 bacterium | reverse complement strand
ATCACATTCTTCCACGATTTATTATTTTCTTTTCAACTTTCCGTGAAAGGATTTCCTCTGTTTTTTCATCAATTATTTCCGCTTCAATTTCCGCTCTGAAAATTTCCGACCGGGCAATAAATTTTTCTGTTCCTTTTGTTGATAATTTATTTTTCTTAATCGAGCGATATATTTCTCCGGCGGTTTTGAAATGTTTTTTTGAACGAAGCTCTTTTGATAACATTATTGCAAGATTAGTCCTATTCTCACAAATATGAATCAAACTTCTTTGCGGAATTGTATTTACGTTTATATATTTTTTTTCGGTAAACGGATGAAGATAAATTCCATTCAACCATAATGCCGCCTGTTTATCCGACAAAGTTTTATGAGTTGTGATTTTAATTCTCAATCGTCCTGACTTCAGAATTTTTTCCGGAATATTCCCGAGAAAAATTCTCCCGCTCGAATCAAATGCTTTTTTCCTGATAAGCGGGATGTATTTTATCTTATTTTCATCCCAGATTGAAACGGAAAGTTCCAACAGTTTATTTGTTCGTGTGTTTCGCTCAAAAATCGTCTTCGGAAAAAAAGTTCCACCAACTCCCCTGCCGGATATTGTTAATTTTACCGATGAATTTACTCTCGGTAAATTTGTCCATTCAAAAATTATGGTTCCCGGAGCTCCGAAGATATGCACTCCGCCAAATGTTCCGTCAGGAGAAATTGCGGCAATTTTATTCACTGTTTGTGTCTCCGCATAACTATTCGGAATTAAAATATCACACGATGATTCGCTAAAAGACCGGATTGATATAGGCGGCAGACCATTTATAAAAACTTTGTTATTTAGCAAACCGGGCAATCCCTGCGGGAATTCCGGTAAATCATTCGCGAAAATAATTTTGTTATTTTCTATCCTCTTTATTTTCACATCACCGTTCACTATTTTGAAATTACTTAATGGCTGGACAAGCGCTGTGCTGAACTTCAGAAATTTTGAGTTGGATAGATACCAGTCATTAGAAATATTTATTTTCAATTTGTCCAAAACGGAAGACTTTTCAATTGGAGAAGTATACACTTTGTTTCTGACCGGCCTACAATTTCTTTTATAATTTTTTATTTGCTGTACGATTGTTCCCCAGTTTATTTTCTCGTTCTCAAATTCTCCCGGCAAAAGTTTTTTAATCATATTTGCTCCGCTCCCACGTTTTATTTTTTGCGGTTTATGAATTATTGCCGCAACTTTCCCCTCAGGATTTAAAAGATAATACTCACTTGTTATATCGGATAAATCATTGAATTTTAATGTTGCTTTCTTATTAAACTTAAACCTTTTACTTGAACCGGCAAGACGGACAATTAGTGAATTTTTGTTTTGATTTACAATCACTCCAGGCACAGGAGCGAATTTTTCTTCATCGCCATCGGCATCAAAAACGACCACTTCATTTTTTAGATTTGAGATTTCATCTGACCAGTTCACCCCATCGATTTTTATTTCCCAGTCTGTTTCCCAAGGGTGTTTTTTATTAGAGGTACTTTTTTGCGAATGAGTTTTTAAAGGTTTAATAGATTTAATTTTAAATTCAGGTCCCCAACGGGGTATTTCTATTGCCGGAACATCTTCCCCGATATTATCACCCCATATTCCATTTTTGTTTGCGCCGGAAAAGCGATCAAATAAGGATAAATCCGCTGTCAATATCAACGATGACCCCGACGGAATTAAAGGCGAAGGATTTTCAATTCTTTTTGCCGCTTTGGCTGAATAATATGATGATGTTTTAAACCCGGCCGAATAAAAAAACAAATCTCCGCATTTATACCCCAACCGCCACTCGCGGAGATTAATTGGTTTTTCTGAATTGTTGCGAAGTGTTATAAATTCGGGCTGTTCAAGTATCGCGCTGTCAATAAAAAACGGATTTTTTTTAGAAACTCCTTTTCGAGGTGAACGAATTATTAATTCAAGATAATTTCCGTTTTTATACGCGTGTGATGTTGCCGGTTTACCTTCATTAAAAATTGCTATCCCGTCTTTCGAGAATTTTATTTCCTGAAGCGAGTCCATTCCGAAAAAGCTCGCGGACGCTTGTAATTCTTCTGAAATATGATTGCCGGTGTAAAGCGACATTCTATAATTCGCCGCCGGACTAACATTCGTTATTAATATCCCGTCAGGCGCGGAATTGGTTAATGTAAATATCGCTCCGCGTTCACGGGCAGCCCTTGTTTTAAATGTTTGCAATTCATTTAATGAAGAGAACCAGCCAACAAAAGTTACGGTTTGTCTGAAAACGCCTGTCGGCATAAATCTATTATAATTATCATCTTCAAAAAATAATGTGTCGGTCGTATTGCTGATTATATTCTGCTTCTTTAAATTTCTGCCCGAGCCGGTTATTGCAACAAGGTTGTTCCACATCCCCGGATGCCACATCGGCAGTTTAGCGTCATTCCGCATTTTTGAATATTCGTTCCAGCCGGGCAGATTTGCCATTGGTTTATCATCGAGCATTACAGCTGCATTTGTTTTCCCGGTATCGTTATTATAGAAAAGTTTTGTATCTTTTATAAGGAAAAAATTGTGCGCGGAGCGTTGCTCATAATATCTGCCAAGACGCATCGCGTCATCAAAATGTATCCTGCGAACATCGCTTTTGTCAGCTATTATTTCAAAAGTTATAGCTTCAGTATCGGGAATGTTTATGTCTGATAAATAATTGTTGCCGTCACGGTCATCTGCTAATGCAGCAGTTACACGGTTTAATTTCAGTTCATTCGTAGAAGAATTATCAAATTGTTTGATTAGTTTTTTTAATTTATTTTTGCTTACCGCGTTAATATCATCCGTCAATATCCATTTGCCGTTTCCCCAAACTTTCGGCGGTAACGATTGATAGTCATTTGGACGCTCCTTTGACGGTTTTATGTCTTCAATATAAAATCGGTATCGGCAAAGTGTTCCCCCAACCGGTCCGGTCATATAAAACCATTTTGAAAATTTGTTTGTTTTTGAAAAATTATTTAACAAATACCATTCATCAGAAAAGCTGTCATAAGAATTTGCAAAAAGATCATCGTATAAAATCGACCTGACATGATTCTCGCCTGATTGTATTACTGAATCAACAACACTTTTGCACAGCGCCGACCGTGACGAATCCAATGACGATGAAGTATTGATTGTCATATACACGGCCAGCAGACTAAAAATTGTCAGCAGCAAAAGAACAATTATCAGCGCTCCGCCTTTTTTATGTGATGATTTGTTATGCACTGGAGATGGATTAGTGGCCACGCGAAATGCGTGGTAAAATTGTTGGATTGTTGGATTGTTGGATTGTGGAAACATATCTCCCATAATTCCCATAGTTCCCATTATTATTCTAAATTTAATATTGCACAACTATGATTCAATTCCTTTTCTCGCACGAATTCCGTTTTGATAGTAATGTTTTATTTCTTTCATTTCCGTAACTAAATCCGCCCGTTCAATAATCTTTTTGTCTACATTTCTTCCTGTCAGAACCAATTCTACATTTTCAGGTTTATTGTCAATCAACTCTAAAACTTCGGCAACAGAAATTAATTTGTAATAAATTGCTATATTTATTTCGTCAAGCACTACAATTTCATGCTTCCCTTCCAAAACAATTTTTGATACTTCTTCAAATCCGTTTCGCGCCTCTTTTACATCTGCCTTATCAGGTTCTTTATAAATAAAACATTCACGGCCGTATTGCTTCAACGTGATATTTTCTGATAATTTTTTTATTGAATGTAATTCACTGTAATCCATTCCTTTAATGAATTGCGCGAAATACACTTTTAATCCCGCTCCGGCTGCCCGTAAAGCGAGTCCGAGTGCGGCGGTAGTTTTCCCTTTACCGTTTCCGGTATAAACCTGAATATAGCCTTTCATTTAATTGGATTGATGGATTGATTTCCGGTTGATAAATATAAAATAGTAAATTATAAATGATACCCCAGCGGGGCAAGAATAGAAAGGTTCAGGCAGTGCTGCCACAGCGGCGACCGCGTCAATTTCAGATGCATCTTCAGTTTGCGGATTTTCTATTTTTACATAATTAATAAATGTTAAATTTGTTGCTTGACCATCAGATGTTTTTAACTGCGATAAATCTACCGGCGCTCCGCCTGCGGAACCTTCGTAAGCTTGAACAGTATTGGAATATGACCACGTTCCTGCGAAACTAATCCAGTCATTTGTCAATAAAGCAGGATTCGGCGGATAAAGATAATCTGCCGGGTTGCCGTTTAAATCAACAGATTGTGTCGGCATAAGCGAATCAGCAAAACAATTTGTTGCCATAAACCAGTTTATCAGGTCAGCGCTCACCCAAATCTCAATAGGCTCTTCTGATGTCGCATACCACGGATTTGTTTGTGATAATCCTTCATCATCAACATAAGCGAAAAGAGTATTGCCGAAAACTAATAAATCTACACCATAGGGATGTTCCGGATCATCATAATTATTTACCTGACGACCCATCCGCACAATGAGTTTTCCGCCATTGCCTATGGAAACTATCTGATTATTCTGCCACGGAGGATTAATAACCGTCACACTTGCTACATTTGTCATCTCTTCATCAGCGAATGTATATTGAGCTGCGGGACCGATGGCTGTATTTGCGTTAGTATAACTAAAAGCGGCATTATTTCCCGGTAGATATTCAACAACTTCAACCGCCCAATTATTAGAGTTTGAACCGGCAGAGACTGCGTTCGCGATGAATGCCTGGGTCGATATCAATCCGCAAAAAATGATGATTGAGAATATAAAATTATTCTTTTTCATAGGTTTTTATTGCCATTAAGACTCTAAGACACCAAGAATACAAATATAATAATTTCAAATTATTATTCAATGAATCTTATTTTTTCTTTGCCTTAGCGGCTGCTTTTAAATGTTTTGGGAAATAAAAAATCCCAATCCGGATATTTCTTCGGATCGGGCTTAAATAGATAGATTGCGCGTAGTTTTCACTAATCGCCGTCGCTCTTGATCCCGAAGAAATGACGGATTTATTCCAATTGCTTATAATTTATCAGGCCGGTCTTCTGACTTCTGACTTTAGCTCATTCCTCCTTCCCGTCTAATGACAGTGGATACTGGAAGTTGCGTGGACAGTTACAGCGGCGGTCCCGCGCCGGATTTTCACCGGCTTCCCTGCCTGCGTTAAATAATTTCACAGGCTCCTGATAATATACTTTACAAATTATAACAGAAAATTATTTTATAATCAATAGTGAAAAGCATGCGGCTTCCGGTTTTTATATTACTCATTTAACACGTTTTTTGATATAATAAGGTTATTGTAAAATTATTTAACAATTATGAATACTAAATTTGGATTTATACGCGTGGCTGCCGCAGTGCCAAGAGTCATTGTCGCCGACACTGATTTTAATGCCGGGCAAACTATCGACCTGATTCACACCGCTGACAAAAGCGGCGCCGATATTGTTGTATTCCCGGAATGCAATATTACCGCATACACTGCAAACGACCTTTTCCATCAAAAAGCGCTGCAGACCGGCGCATTGAACGCATTGCTAAAAATTCGCGATGAAACTAAAAGCTCTAAAATTATTTCTATTGTCGGTTTGCCTATAGCGGCAAACAATCAGCTTTTCAACTGTGCCGCGATAATCCGGTCAGGTCACATTCTCGGTATAGTACCGAAAACTTTTATCCCCGGCTATAAAGAATATTACGAGCAGAGATGGTTTGCTCCAGGTACAAGAATGGTTTCTGATTTTCTTGTAATTGGCGATGAAGAAGTTCCGGCGGGAACGGATTTGCTTTTTCGCGCGGAAAACTTTCCCGATTTCACTTTCGGTGTGGAAATTTGTGAAGACCTGTGGGTCCCCTCACCGCCAAGTTCAGCGCAATCCATCGCCGGCGCAACTTTATTATTTAATCTTTCCGCGAGTAACGAATTAATTTCCAAAAAAAAATATCGCGAAAATCTTGTTCGGCAGCAGTCCGGCAATTGCGTTGCCGCATACATTCTCGCATCGGCGGGTGTTACTGAATCGACCACCGACATGGTATTCAGCGGTCAGGCAATTATTGCTGAAAACGCTTCTATAGTTGCCCAAAACGAAAGATTTCAAAGAGAAAGTAATTTAATCATTTCTGATATTGATGTCAACCGCCTTGCGCTCGACAGGCAATTTTTGACAAGTTTCAGTGAATCAATTGCTCAAAGTGACAAGGAGTTCCGTATTGTTATTTTTGAGTGTGATGAAAAGAGATGGAAAACTCCTCTAAAAAGAAATATCACTCCTCATCCTTTTGTTCCGGATAACACCGATGAACGTGCGGAAAGATGTAATGAAATTTTTTCTATTCAGACTGCAGGGCTTGCGAAACGACTTGAGCACTGCAACTGCGAAAATGTTGTAATAGGTTTATCCGGCGGGCTTGATTCAACGCTTGCACTTTTAGTATGTGTAAAGACGTTTGAACTTCTCGGACTTGAAAAGAAAAATATTTCCGCGATAACGATGCCCGGTTTCGGTACTTCATCGCGAACTTATGAGAATGTAAAAGAATTGAGTTCTGCTCTTAAAATTTCGCTCGAAGAAATTGATATAAAAGATGCATGCGAAAAACAATTTAAGGATATCGGACATAATCCCGGAACACACGATATTGTTTATGAAAATGTTCAGGCGCGGCAACGCACTTTCATTCTTATGAATAAAGCTAATAAAATCGGCGGACTTGTTATCGGAACAGGTGATTTATCAGAACTCGCACTCGGCTGGTCAACATACAATGGCGATCACATGTCGATGTATAACGTAAATTGCGGTGTTCCGAAAACTCTTGTAAAATATTTGATTCAATGGGTCGCTGATACATTAACAAACGGTAACGCCAAAATTGTTCTCGCGGATATTCTTGATACACCAATCTCTCCGGAACTTCTTCCAACTGACGCGAGAGGAAACATTTCTCAAAAAACCGAAGATAAAATCGGACCTTATGAACTTCACGATTTTTTCCTTTATCATTTTGTTCGTTATAATGTTCCTCCGAAAAAAATTCTTTTTCTTGCCGAACACGCTTTCGATAATAAATATTCTTCAGACAAAATTAAAAAATGGCTGAAAATATTCATAAAAAAATTCTTCGGGGCACAGTTTAAACGCTCTTGCGTTCCAGATGGACCTAAAGTCGGTTCTGTAAGCCTTTCACCGCGCGGTGACTGGAGAATGCCGAGTGATGCAAGTGCAGAGATATGGCTTAAAGAGTTAGACTAATAAATTTTGTTAATATTATTTATATTGACACTATTTGTAATTTAATGATATAATATAGCACTTTAGGAAAAAAACCAAGCTTACTTAATAACCACAACATAAGGAGTACAGATGAAAAGAGCAATCGTAATAATGACCGCAGCATGTTTTATAATCTCACTTTCAGCAACGGCCGGAACTTTAAAGGCAAGCAATGCAAAAGCATCGCCAACAGCAATTCAGAAAGCTGAAACTGCTATAAAAAAAGATGTTAAAAAAGTTGAATGTGAATTTAAAAAATTAGATTGCAAAAAAGATAAGGCTAAATGCGATGCTAAAAAAGCTGAATGTAAAAAAGCCGAAGCTAA
>JAOZSF010000006.1:0-9209 GCA_029939815.1 bacterium | reverse complement strand
CCGAAGCTAAAAAGAAAGCCGAAGCTAAAAAGAAAGCCGAAGCTAAAAAGAAAGCTGAAGCTAAAAAGAAAGCCGAATGCAAAAAAGCTGATGAAAAGCACTGGTACTGGCCATTTTAGTTCGCAACTTTTTTAAAGTAAATTAAAAAAAACCCCCGATTTTAAAACCGGGGGTTTTTTTACGTTTGTTATTTTTCCGGAACGGTAAGGCGAACACGAATAACTCTTTTTTTGTCGGCGCGCAAAACGGTAATTTTATTTCCTTTATATTCAAAGGTTTCACCGCGAGCCGGAACTTTGCCGGCTAATTTCAGCACAAGTCCCGCTATTGTTTCGTATCCGTCTTTATCAAATTTTATGCCGAATTTTTCAGTAATATCATCAACTTCAACTCTTCCCTCGCAATCGATTTCATTATTATGCGCTATCATAAAAGGTTTGTCATCATCTTTATCGATGGCAAGATCACCCGCTATCTCTTCGGCGATATCGTGCATTGTCACCATACCTGTAACGCCGCCATACTCATCAATAACGAAAATATCTTCTGTATCTTCGTCACGTAACTCTTTAAGAGCCGCGCCAATAAGTTTTGTTTCCGGCATAAAAGGAATTGTTCTATCAACAAGATTAGCGAGTTTAGTTTCGCTATCGCCATTCAAAACACTCAATGACGCGTCCAGCAGATCATTTGCGCGAACCAATCCGATAATATTGTGATTTCTTTCCTCATAGACCGGAAGTTTAAAATATCCGCTGTTTTGAGTTGCATCGAGCGCTTCATCAATAGTTGAAATTATTGGAATGGAAACAAGATTAACAAGAGGGACCATTGCGGTAGCAAGAGTAGTTGTATTTAATTCAAAAACGCGGTTAATCATTTTCTTTTCCACGTCTCCTATCAGGCCGTGTTCGGCGCTGATTTCAGCGAGAGTGCGCACTTCCTCTCTCGTAACGGAAAATTGGTTATGAGACTCTTTAACTCCAAACAGCCGTAATGCTCCTGAAGAAAGAAACGAAACCGTTGCCACAAATGGTTTTAATATTTTTTGTGCAAAGGAAATTACCGGTGCTGCGGCAAGAGTGTAATTTTGTGAATTACTTCTGCCTATAGATTTGGGAACCAACTCGGCAAAAACGAGAAGTACAGGTGTCATAATAATTGTTGTAACCGCTGACTGCCATTCTCTCGGAACAAAATCCGCGGCAATTAAGGTTACCAATGTGGTCGCGCAAACATAAAATAAATTTGTTCCAATAAGAGTTGTCGCCAACATACGAGAAGGTTTTGCCAGAATTTTTTCAGCCGTAAGTGCATTTTTATTTTTTTTACCTGCAAGAGAACGCAGCATAGATTTATCGGTAGAGACGAACGCGGTTTCCGCTCCGGAAAAGAATCCTCCGATAATAATACACAGAACTGCAAAGATGGAAAGAATAATTATTGTCATATTAATTTTCCACAGATTTTATTCGAATTGTGTCTACTTTATTGCCGTCCATTTTCAACACATAAAACTCTTGGTTATTCTCTATGAAAGAACTCCCCGATTTTGGTATCATTCCAAGTGACCTCATCACATATCCGGCAAGAGTATCATCCAGTTCTTCGGGCAAATCGAGTCCGCATTCCCAGTTCAATCTACTGATTCTCACATTACCTGACGCAATAATATTTCCATTGGACAAGACATGAATTCCCGAATGCGTTGTGGATCCTCCGGCGATTCCGCCAAGCAGTGTATCAATAATATCGTATTGCGAGACCATTCCTGATGTTCCGCCGTATTCATCGAGCAAGACAGCGATTTCGTGACCTTTTTCTTTAAGGTCATTAAGCAGCAAATCCAACCTGCAAAGTTCCGGAACGAGTAAAGCCTGCGAGAGTATTTCTTTAGATTTATCATTTGATTTACTGCTGATATTTTTACATTCGGAAATTTTTTTATCAAAAGAGATATTTTTTCTACATGAAATAAGATGTTCAACATTAAGAATATAACATATATGATCAATATTATCACGAAAAACAGGTATGCGGCTATGGCGTTTTTTCCTTGCTAGCCTTACAGCTTCACGTAGGGATGATTTTTCGTCAATACAAATCATTTCACGTCTTGGAACCATTACTTCTTTTGCAACAGTTGTTCGAAAAGATGTTATCGCGTGAATAATTTCCGCCTCATCGTTTTCTATTCCTCCTTCTAATTTTCCCTTATGAAGTGTCGCACTGAATTCTTCACGGGTGAGCAAAGCGTCTGTATCCGGGCTTTTTTGTTTAAGAAGAAGTAAAATGAAGTTGGCAATAATACGCAAGACATTTCTAAACGGCGTTAATATAAACATAAAAACCGCAATCGGATAAGAAATAATTCGCGAAAATTCTTCGGGACGGACCATTGCCAAAGTTTTCGGTGTGACTTCTCCAAAAATTAATAGTAAAAATGTTGACGCGAGAATGGCGGCAGGAGCTCCTTTGGCTCCAAGCCAATGAGTAAACGAGGTGGCAAGCATACTTGAAACGGCAATATTAACAAGCATGTTTCCAACTAGTATTGTAATTAATAGTTTCCCCGGTGTTTGAAGCAGTTTTGCGGCAAGTTTACCTCCCGGACCGCTTTGGTCATACAGTCGTCTGATTCTTGCTCTGCTCAATGAGAACAAGGAGGTTTCCGACCCTGAGAAAAAAGCCGACAGGATAAATAAGAATATTAAAACAGAAATATTAAACCAAATTGACAGAAAAAATGTTTTCATTATCTCCATCTTCCACTATAATTTTCCGGAGGAGTTATCTCTCCACGAATAACCCGTTCACGTAATTCCTGGCCATAAGTTAAAAAGCCGGGTGGCTCAGCACAGGCGATCGCCGCAAGCGGGTCAACTTTATCGGAGCAGAACTCATTAGTCCAATTATGAATTTTTTTCATTAGATTGAGTACATGTTTAGATTCAACATTTGCCAGGTTTTTCTTTTCGGATGAATCATTCTTAATATCATACAATTCCGTGTCACTAAACTGCCAAAATCCGTTATGCCACGTGCGATTCAACTTCCAGTCTGATGAAATAATTGCGCGCTGAGCTGTATAATGTCCATGGCTGCATACCACATAATTTCTTCCCTGCGGTGAATTTTCCATTAAGTCGGCAAGTGGCAGTGAATGATACCCTGATGGAGATTCAAGCCCGAGCATATCCAATATAGTGGCAGAAATATCCAACGAATAGCATAATCCGTCAAAAGCGATTCCGCGGCCTATTTTTTTTGGAGCGCGAATAATTAAAGGCACCCTTGAAGAATTATAATGGGTATTTATGTGACCGCCATAGCACCCGCATTCTCCCAGTAAAACGCCATGATTACTTGTAATTATTATTGCTGTATCATCAAGAATCTCAAGTTTTTCAAGAAGTGAAACAATCTCCTTTACACAATCATCAATTGAACGGATTTTTGCATTATATTTATGTATAAGCTGCCGCATTGCCTTTTGTGAAGTAGATCTATGAGCTTTTGGCGAAAAAGCAGCATGTAGATTATGATGTTTCTGAAAAGTTTGTTCATCAGGGATTTGCGGTTCTCCATGAGCAGCAAGCGAATCAAGGTAATCAGCTTCATTTTTAGTCAGAGGGGCATCTGAGATTCCTGATAAATTATCATAAGTTAAATACAGGAAAAAGTCATTCTTCGCATTTTGACTGATCCATGGCAAAGCCGATTTATTAATTGTACAGGCATCAACGTCAAGAGGATTAACTCCGGGATGTAAATCATAAATTTCCTGCCATCCTGTATAAAACCACCGAGCGTTTTGTCTGCCAAAAGGTGTGATTGCTGCAGTCTTTATTCCATTCGAAGCGAGATACTCTGCGAGCATTGGACATCGCGCATTGAGGCCATACAAACTAATCGGTGTATGTCCCCGAATAACATCTGATAAAAGTCCATCGGTTACAACTCCTGTTTCTATTCCGAATCTTCCGGAAAAAATTGACGCGCGCGCGCCTGCGTTCGTTGCATCAGAAGAAAATGCGTTATTACAAATAACTCCTTCTTCGGCTAATTTATCTATTGCTGGAGACGTTGGTCTTTTATAGCCGTAACAACTTAAATGGTCTGCTCTTAAACTACTAATATCGATAAAAATAAATTTCATAATCTGCGCCTTGCATGCTTATGCGATTATATTTTAGTGATTGTTGCGTAACAGTGCCTGTCCAAAAATATGAAAGTTTCAGTCAGACAACATAATAGTATAATCAAATATTAAAAATGTAACAAGTGCCTTATATTTTTAAAAACAAATTAACAAACGATTTTGTTCTTGATTTCATTTTGTCTGATTGTTATAATAAGCAATAGTAATAGACCTTTAACCTTTGACCTCGCGTAAGCGCCCCGCGCATGCCGGGGTTGACCTTTAGACTTTTAACTTATGCTAATAATTATTTTATCATATTTTCTGGGAGCGGTTCCGGCAGGATATCTTATAAACAGATATTTTCCGATAATCAACTTTATCTCCTCTGATAAATCATTCCTGCCTGAAACAATTCGGCGTAATGTCAAACTGCACGGCAGTAAAGTCCTTTCAATTGCAGCGGATTTACTAAAAGGCGGGATTACGGTCTGGATAGTTTTCAGATTAGGCACGAGACTTTCCGGGAGCAGTTTCGGCTTTTTGATTTTCCCGTTTGTTTCTCCGGGACTAATTCATGTCGGCGCATTAATTTCCGTTGTCCTCGGGCATGTTTTCTCAGTTTATATTTGCGGCTGGGGCGGCCGAGGCGTTGCGACAGCGTTGGGTGGCTTTCTTCTTTTAATGCCGGAAGCTGCGATCGGGTCCATAATTATTTTCATAATAGCTGCATATTTAAAGAAATCCATTCCGTTTGCTTCGATTGTTGCCAGTTGGGCAT
The DNA here is from genome assembly GCA_029939815.1 of bacterium. GTDB lineage: Bacteria > Auribacterota > UBA3054 > UBA3054 > B51-G9 > B51-G9. The sequence goes on along the minus strand of JAOZSF010000006.1, from coordinate 4,287 downwards.
TACCTGTATTGATATGGTATTTTTACAGGATGAATGTTCCATATCAGATTGCGGCAATTTTTCTGGCAACATTATCACTCATAACTCACTACAAGTATTTAAGGCCGGAAACTCCTGCATCTGACTCCGGTATATTGAACTGAAAAAATGGAAATTCATGGAACAAGAAATATTTTTATAATTAATCGGCAGAGATTTTTAAGATTGAATTCTAATAAAATAAAACTGCTTGCCCGATACATTCTTAAGAACGAAAAGATAGGCAATGATGTAGGTATAAACTTAATGTTTGTCAGAAATAACGTAATTAAAAAATATAACAAAGAATTTTTGAATAAAAACATCCCGACTGATGTAATTAGTTTCGAAGGTAATATAAGCGATGGTTCTGCAGGTGATATTATAATAAGCACCGAAAAAGCCGCAGAATACGCCGCAGAATACAATATAGACGTAAATGAAGAATTGACGCGATACGTTATTCACGGCATCCTTCATTGCCTTGGTTATGAAGACACAACTGACAATAAAAGTCGAAAAATGTTTAAACGTCAGGAAAAACTATTAGATGAATGGAACGGAAGACCAATAATCCAATAATTCAATTAAATATAACTGTGCGATAATGCGCATGCTGAAAGTCCGCCAAAGGAGGGTCGAATATCCGCCAATGGAGGATTATTTCATTGCAATAACCCAACAATCCGGTACCCAGGTACTATATTCTTTATGAATACTGAATTTTTTATTTTATTAACAAAAATTATGATATGGCTTGTTTTTGTTTTTCTGTCAGCTTTTTTTGAGATGGCTGATTCCGCGCTGACCGGGCTTAAAGCCCGTGAGATTTTCGGTTCGGATCAGGGAAATAGAAGAACTGTGAATTTATGGCTTAAGCACGGCGCCAATATTCGTTTAGCATTAGCAGTTTGGAAATCTATTTTTCTTGGATGTGCTGTTATTTCAACTGTTTTTATATGCTCGAGTTATAATTTAAGTTTTGTGTTAAGAATTGCGGTACTCCTTTTAGCAGCGGCATTAACCGCTTTAGTCGGCAACTTTTTCCCGCGTTTGCTTGTCGCTAATGTATCTGACAAATCTATTTTCAGATTTGTTAAGATTGCGAATGTATGGACATCAGGCACTCATTATTTTAATTTTTTCATTGCAAAGGCAGCCAATTTGTTAGCTCTTTTGATGGGCGTAAAAAACGGGCTGAATATTTTCGAGAACGAAACTGACGATTCTGTTCTTTCAGAAATGGCGGAAAAAGACGACCCGCTTGAAGCTGATGAACACGAAATGATTAAATCTATTTTTGAGTTTGGAGATACTGTCGTACGCGAAGTTATGGTTCCAAGAACAGAAATGGAAGCCGTTGCGGCAACATGTCCGCTGACAGATGCAATAGAGACCGCTCTTGATGCCGGTCATTCGAGGTTACCTGTTTATGAAAAGAATGTTGACAGTATAATAGGAATTTTTTATCTCAGGGATGCCCTGAAATACTGGAAATGCCGCGATGAAAACGAACTGCCTGAACTGCGTAAAATCATACGTAAACCTTTTTTTGTTCCGGAAACAAAAAAAGTTAACGAACTCCTGAAAGAATTTAAAGCCGCTAAAATTCAACTCGCCGTTATTATTGACGAATACGGCGGGACTGCGGGTCTTGCAACCTTGGAAGACCTTGTTGAAGAAATTGTTGGAGAAATTCACGATGAATTTGATGTTGATGAAGACAAAGAGTATGAACAAATCGATGAAAACACTTTTATAATTGATGCTGGAGTTCTTGTTGATGATGTAAATGATGATTTGAAAATACATCTCCCGGAAGAAGAAGATTTTGATACAATAGGCGGATATGTAATGTTTAAACTCGGGCACATGCCGAAAGAAGGTGAAATAATTTCCGACAAAGAATTTGTTATAAAAATTTTGAAGGTAACTGACAGACGTGTTGAGAAAATTGAACTGACTCGTTTTACAGAAAAAACAGAAAAAGAGGAAAAGAAATGAAACGATTGAGAAGATATTTTATCGCGGGACTCGTTGTTGCTTTGCCTGTCGTAGCAACATTATGGCTGATAACATTTTTGTTCACAAAGTTGCCGCAGCCACCTGAGGAGATCATTAACAGAATATTGAGCGGCAGCATACCTATGTGGGTAGTAACACTTATTTACAGGACTTTTGTTCTCGTAAGTTTTTTTGTTGTCATAACTTTGCTTGGTGCTTTCACTACCAGAACTCTTGGCGCCAAGATAACAAATTTTTTCCAGAAATTGCTTGAGAGGATTCCTCTTTTCAACAGAATTTACAAAGTGATCCACCAAATTACTTCGGCACTATTTGGTCCCGGGAAAAATGTTTTTAACAAAGTCGCTATAATCGAATATCCCCGGAAAGGAATTTATACATTAGTTTTTATTACAAATAAAACTGAAGAGAGGTTTGCAAACAACATAAACTCAGCTTTTGCCGGTCATGAAAATGAAAAACGTGAAAAATACTTGAATGTCTTTTTGCCTACAACACCAAACCCGACTTCAGGATTTTTTCTTATTCTTCCGGCTGATTCAGTTAGAATTCTCGATATATCAGTTGAAGAAGCGTTGAAACTTATAATTTCAGGCGGCGCTGTTCGCCTTGACGAATCAACATGGGAGGTGAATAATGAACAAATCGAGAATTGAACGCCTCGCTCAAAATAACGATTATAGTCAAATCGCCGCTGAACTTGTTTCAGTGCATCCCGCCGATATTGCTGAACTTCTTGAACATCTTGATTCAAAAGATCAGGCCGCAATTCTGAGAGAGCTCGATGCCAGTGCCGGCGGTGACGCGTTAAGTGAACTTGACAGTGAGGACAGAGAGGAACTGCTCGAAGAAATTGATCCGGTTCAACTCACGAGACTGGTTAAAACTCTGCCTGCGGATGATGCTACCGACATTCTTTCAGAAGCCCCTGATGAGAAAAAAGACAAAGTTCTCCATAATCTTTCTCCGGAAGATTCGGCTGAGATTAAAGAACTTCTTAAACATGAAGACGATTCCGCAAGCGGAATTATGGACCCCGAACTCCTCGCCGTACAGGAAACCTGGTCGGTCGGACAGACGTTAGACGCTTTAAAAGTTCTCGATACCGACGAACCTATTTATTATGTCTATGTAGTCGATTATCTTAACAGACTCGTCGGACTTGTCAGTTTGCAAAGGCTTATAAAAGAAGATGATTCCCGGCCGGTCGGCTCAATTATGAACAGACAGGTTATTAGTGTTCAACCTGATACCGATCAGGAAGAAGTTGCCCAGCTCGTTCAAAAATACGATCTTATGGCTATTCCGGTAGTCGATAAAGACGGAAAACTAAAAGGTCGGATTACTGTTGATGATATTATTGATGTCATCGAACAGGAAACTACTGAGGATTTCTTTCGGCTCGCGGGAGCACTGCGGTGGGACGAAGACACCCGTTCAATGCTTCGTACCGCTATGCAGCGATTACCATGGTTAATTGTTGCTTTAATGGGAAGTCTTGCCGGCGCGGCATTTCAAAAATTCTACAGTGGAAAATTAGGAATGGATTATTTCACCGTTTTTGTTCCTTTCGTTGTTGTAATTGCCGCTATGGGAGGAAACATAGGAATACAATCATGTACTACTGTTGTTCGCGGGCTCGCGACAGGCGATATTGGAGATAATATTCTTGAAGTTGTCGTAAAACAAGTTTGGATTGCTACTATAGTCGGAATTGTTTGCGCAGTGATTGCAGCAATTGCAGCTTTATTTATAAGCAAGTTTAATCCCCTGCTTGTAAGTTGCGTAGTAGGAACTTCTTTGTTTTTTGCAATTCTGATTGCTGCATCAATGGGCGCTCTTGCTCCGGCGCTTTGCAAGAAAATGGGCATTGATCCCACGGCAGCATCAGGACCTTTTGTAACTGTTTCTATTGATATAATAGGAATTGCTATTTATTTCACATTCGCTATTTTATCATTGAACTTTGTAGACTAAATCAGCCGGTTTTGAATAGTCGACTAATTATTTTTTCTGCAGTGTGGCAAGAATATTGGTATCATCAAGCGAATGAGCACCCGGAGTAAATAATCCTATACACGGGATGATAAAAATGCATGCTCCGACAGCATCAAGAATCCCCGTTGTGTTCATGTGTGTTCCTATCACTCTGTTATTTTGGGTATGGCTTGCAAACCTAATTTATGGCTTTATCTGAAATCATGTCTGACAATTTCTCTGCTGCGATAATTGCTTCGTCAAGGA
>JAOZSF010000209.1:1655-4673 GCA_029939815.1 bacterium | reverse complement strand
CGATTAACAATTAACAATTAACAATTAACAATTAACAATTAACAATTAACAATTAACTCCCATATATTATGAAAACTGATAAAGGAATCTCATGCCCAAGTTGCGGCCGCTTTGTCGGCGCGCACGATCGTTGTCCATATTGCGGCACAGGACTGCAGAAAAGAATTTCTCTTAAATCAATGCGGTATGTTGCGATCGTAGTCGCAATTGTCGGTTTAGTCTGTCTACAACTTATGGCGATGAGCCGCGAGGCTCCCGCGAAAGAAATCAGCAGTATAACTCCGGCAATGAATTTTGCTTATATTACCATTAAAGGAGTTGCCACACGACCGTTGAAATATTATCGCACAGGCGATAAAGTTACCAGTTGCTATATTTATCTTAAGGATAAAACGGGGACGATGCGCGTAACAGCTTTCCGGCAGGTCGCGGAAAAATTATACAATAAAGATGTTTATATTTCGACCGGGGATAAGGTTGAAGTATCAGGGAAAATCAGAGTTGTTGAAGGGGATAAAATAAGTATGATGCTTGAAGTGCCTGAACATCTTAAAATCCAGCATAAGGATTATGGTAAGCCGCAAAAAATCACGAAAAGTTCAAAAGGAAAATCTAAAACACAGGTTATTAAACTTTCAGATATTTCTTCAGTTGATGTCGGTAATAATGTTTTAGTAGAAGCTGCAATTGTCGATTTCAGCAAGCCAAGAGAAGGGTCAAAAGCGCCTTACCGAATTACTATTGAGCAGAACGGAACAAAATTACCTGTGGTTTTTTGGGAAAATACATTCTCACGTATTGCAACTCCGGAAAAAATTGTTCCCGGAACAAAAATACAGGTGAAAGCTACCGTTGGGCAGTATCGTGATAAAATCCAGCTCCGACTTAAACGTTCGAATAATCTTGTCTTTTTAAAAGCTGAATCAAGCGCTGCTAAAGCTACAATCAAAAAAACAAAGAAACAAAACCGGATATTTACTCCGCAGGAAGCTTCTGAACAACCTAAAGGCAGCAGAATTACTGTCAGAGGAAAAGTCGTGGACGTGTTTTTTCCGGGGGAAGGTTCACGAGCACCGAATAAAATTTATCTCGAAACTGATGATGGAAGAATCCCGGTTGTTTTCTGGCCGTCAAGAGTTGTTCTTCCACAAGACCAAATTCCTTCGGTCGGAGCTGAAGTTGAGGCTAATGTAACGGTAAGCGCCTATAAAGAAAACAAACAGTTAAAATTATCACGCGCGTCAAATTATAAATTGATCAGCGCGGGAAGCCAAGCGCAAAAAACAGAAAAAAATGAATTTATGCCGCTGGATGAACTGTGGGACGCACAGGTTGGGTCTTTTGTTAAAGTGAAAGGCAAGGCGGTAAAAGTATATGAATCGCAAAAAGAAACAGCGCCATTTAAAATCATTCTCGCGGATAACGAAAGTAATACTGTTGCTGTGGTTGCGTGGCCTGATGTATGGAATTCAATTCCTGAAAATAAGCGTCCGAAAGTTGGTGATAAAATTTCGTTGAAAGGAAAAGTTAAGGAATATAAACAAAACAAACAAATCCAGCTTAAACGCGCTGAAGATATTCTTTGAATAACAAATAACAAATAACGAAAACATGCCTTTTTTAATGATAAAAGTCCTCTTGTCAACTGTTGCCGGAACACTTGTGTCAATCGTTATCGGATGCCTGCCGGCAATGCATGTTTATAATGTTGCGACTTTATTTATAGTCTTTTATGCCGCTGTATCTAAAAGCGTGCTTGGTTCCGATCCGTATGTAATGATGCCTTTTATGATGGGACTTGTTGTCGGATGGGCAATTTTAAACACGGTTCCAACAGTTTTTCTCGGCGCGCCGGATGAAAGTTCGATGCTTATGGTTTTCCCGACTCAAAAATATCTGATGCAGGGGCGCGGGTATGAAGCCGTTGCTTTAACCGCGGTAGGAGCCCTCGGAGGGGTCATTTGTCTGCTTATCGCTTCGCCTTTTTTACCTAAGATAATGCCTATTGCGCGACGGGTTGTAGGCCCGAATATTTTCTGGATCCTTATGCTCATTATCGCCTATATGGTTATGTCGGAATTCCCGAAAGGCGGTGATCACGGTGATACGCGTTTCGCAAGATTGCTGGACGCGTGGAAATCTCTCAGCGCGGGAATCTTAACTTTACTTCTTTCCGGCTGGCTCGGTTTTATTTTAATAAGGCGACCCATAACTACCGAATACGCTTTCTCGAATATTATGCCGGCGTTTGTCGGTTTGTTTGGAGTTCCATGGGTAATTCAAAATATAATTTCCGGGACGGAAGTTCCAAAACAATATTTCCCGAAATCAATTGATTGCAGCGGATTTATCGTTTTTCGTGGCGTGAGTGCGGGGTTCCTCGGCGGATTTTTTGCCGCCTTCTTTCCTATCGTTACAGGCGGAATAGGCGGCTTGCTCGCCGGACACGCCACAGCGCAGAACGACGAACGCTCTTTCATCATTTCGCAGGGAACCTCAAAATTTGTTTATTATGTCGGCGCGTTTATGCTGTTCTTTGTTCCTATGGCTCATATTACGCGCGGCGGGCTCGCGAATATGCTGCAAACTATGTTCGTTCCGAGAACTATGGCGGATTATTACATGATTATCGGTGCTGTTGCAATCAGCGGCGCTCTCGCTTTTGTTTTGTTAGGTATTATGTCGCGTGCAACGATTTGGCTTATTGAAAGAATAGATTACAGATATGCTTCCATTGCCGCATTACTGTTTATGACCGGTATTGTTTTCGGAATTACAGGATTTCAGGGATTGTTGCTTATGACTGTTGCCACAGGTATCGGAATGATTCCAATCGCTTTCCATTCGCGGAGAAGTAATTGTATGGGAGTACTGCTTATTCCCGTTGCACTCGACATGGCTGGTTATGGTCCCGCAATAGCAAAATTTATGGGATTAATTTGAAGATGTATAATTAATGACAAAATAATTTTCGACAGAATAATTTAATATGAAACTTTATATTCGTAATCCGAACAC
>JAOZSF010000209.1:0-1555 GCA_029939815.1 bacterium | reverse complement strand
AACACTGAACACGCGTAAGCGCCCCGCGAATGCTGGGGCTGAACACTGAACAACTAATGAAAGGCTTTACTCACTTTATATCAGCTACCGCAATTGCCACCTGTATTCCGGGGGCAGCGGAATATGCCGTTAATAATACTTCCTATATAATTGTGCTTGGCGGCGTTTTCGGTATTTTGCCGGATACACTCGATTTCAAACTTAATCGCTTTACTCATAAGTATGATGAACTTTATGACCCGGGAGAAAATCCTGATCCTGATGACATAGCGGCGGTAGTTGCAAAGTGGCTTGATATTGCTTACGCGGAAAAAAGGAGCGTTTTCCTGCATCTTCACACAATAAAAGTTGGTGCGGATCTGTGGCGGGAATATTTGGTTCGCTTTAAAGAAAATTCCAGAGAAATCGAAGTCGAAATCGGCGGAATCGTGAATACAGGAAAAGTCCCTGTTCCGAACAGCGCTCCGGAAGAAAAGAAAATCGGCAGAGCAAAAGTCTCATGCGATTTTAAGCAAAATTATTCAACGGTAACAACTGTAAATATTTTCAGTGGACCAAGTTTCGGTTTCGTTCCTAAAAATAATGCCATAGATATCCAATTTATACCGTGGCACAGAGGTTGGAGTCATAGCTTGACTTTCGGCGCTCTTTGTGGAATTATCGTTTGGATAATTACTGCCCTTTGCACAAAAAACTGGCTTTATCCGGGATGGATGTTTGCCGCAGTGGTTACTTTCGGATTGTGGACTCATGTTCTTGAAGACCAGCTCGGTCATCTCGGCAGTAATTTATTTTATCCTTTTACAAAAGAACGCTCGGAAGGCTTTCATCTTATGCATGCCAATGACGCAATACCGAATTTTCTTACTGTTTGGCTTTCTGTTACCGCAATTTTCTGGAATATGTATCGCGTTCTCCCGCAATCCGGTCGTTCGCAGATTCACATTAACGGATTGCATTATTTACTTTATGTGGTGGTTATTCCTGTAGGATTATTACTCATCGGTGCATTTATTAATAAAAAGAAATCAGCAAATCAGGAAGAAATTCATCGACCGGAAGAACAGGACGAAGAAGAAGTCGCAATGTGATCGGTAAGCCGAAAGTTATTAGTTAATAGATAGTTATAATCTGTAACTCGCTTACGATTGCAGTATCTGATTTGGACCCCAAAGCAGTTGTTTGTTTAATAGGTCGAAACAGGTTACTTGAGCTTTAAAAGTTTTCATCAGTAAAATTACATTCAACATTTTACAATTAAATTTGCTCGTCAGAGGAAATTTCCTCAGATGTGCCTGTACTAATTATTAATCGGCATCCACTTGACAATTTGGTAAAATTACCATATAATATGCGCCATGAATAATAATTTGAAATCTAAATATGATGCGCGTGTTAAAATCATCAAAGCAATGGCGCATTCAACCCGTCTTTTCATCATTGATGAATTATCAAAAGATGAGAAATGTGTTTGTGAATTGCAGGAAATGATTGGAGATGATTTTTCCACAGTTTCAAAACATTTGACAATATTAAAGAATGCCGGATTAGTTTT
>JAOZSF010000208.1 GCA_029939815.1 bacterium | reverse complement strand
GGCAAGGGGAGGTGGTCGAAGACCGGAGGGGTTAATTAATCAAAAGCAGATGTTTTGGTTAATTTATATTGAACCAAGAGCCATTCTGACAATTTCTTCAACAGGGGAGTCGGTTGTGTTTTCAGACAAAACGCGTTTAACCGCAGTGTAAGCATCGGAATTTTTATATCCGAGAGCGACAAGAGCGAGAACCGCATCATTAAGAACACGTTCTTCTTTAGAAGAGGAACCGGATTTTGATTTCTCTTCAGCGACTGAGAGTACTGAAATTTTATCTTTCAACTCCACAATAATTCTTTCCGCCGTTTTTTTACCGATTCCTTTAATTGACGAAAGACGTTTTACATCTTCATCAGCTATTGCGGCACGAAGACTGTAAAGCGGTAATCCGCTTAAAATGCTGATTGCGAGTGAAGGACCGACACCGGAAATACCAATAAGCATAACAAAGAAATCGCGTTCGGAGTTATCACTGAAACCGTATAATATTTCCGCGTCTTCGCGGATATGATGGTGTGTCTGCAATCTTACTTTAGTTCCTCTTGACGGGAGATCTTCATAAGTATTAAGAGTAATAATAACTTCGTGACCAACTCCGCCGGCATTAATAACAGCGCGCACAGGATTTTTTTCTTCAAGAATACCTTCAAGAAATATTATCATTTTAACCTTTCCATAAGTTGATGATTATGCAGATGGCAGACCGCGATGCCGAGCGCGTCAGCCGCGTCTTCAGGAGTTATTTGTTCTCTAATATTGAGAATTTTCTGAATCATATGCTGCATTTGTGATTTTGTGGCATTTCCGGTACCTACGATTGCCTTTTTAACCCGTTTCGGGGCATATTCACTGATGGGCAATCCCGCCCTGCTTGCCGGCAAAAGAGCAACGCTTCTTGCAGCTCCGATTTTCATGGTTGAGTCTGGATTTTTTGAAAAGAATTGACTTTCAACCGCAACCGCATCAATTTTATATTCGCTGATAATTTTAGATATCCCGTCAAAGATGCGGAGTTGACATTCCCAGACGGAAAGTTTTGGTGAATTTTTAATAGCACCGTACTCAACGCATGAAATTATTCCGTCCTGTTCGTTTATAATTCCATAACCCGTAATCCGTGTTCCGGGATCTATGCCTATTATCATCATAACTTGCCATCAGCTGTGGATTGCTTACCGGTTTTTACGTCAGCCGGACTGATATTCGGAGTCGGAGTAGGATTAATAATAATGGGGGAGTTTTCCGCGTTATCATTTTTGAAAGAGAAATCCATTTCCATATCCGGCTGGAGAATCTCAACATAAGTTTTGCTGCTCAAATATTTTATGTAATCATCAAGTCCTTCGGAATATCTTTCCATAAAAAGTTTTTGCTTGATATTGTCGTATGCCTCACGTTCAGTAAGAATCCTGCTTATTCGTTTTCTATCAATATAAACGATATGATATCCGTATTTTGTTTCGATAATATTGCTGAAATGTCCCGGTTTCAGTTTAAAGGCGGCCTCTTCGACTTTTTTCATTTCATCGCCGAAAAAACCGTTTTCAACAATTCCCCAGTCCCCACCCTGTTTCTTTTTAGGACCTTCCGAACTTAGTCGGGCGATCTGCTGAAAATTAGCGCCTTCCTTTAATTCAAGCAGAATTTCATTCGCGCGTTTTAATGCTGCTTCAGGTGTCGGCTTCTTTTTAATAAGAATCTGATACATGTGAACCTGTGCCGGCTGAAGGAATTCACTTATATTAAGTTGATAGAAATCGTGAATTTCGGAAGGGAGAATAAGTATTTTTTTTGAAACTTTTTCGTGAACAAGAACTTTTGTTCTTAAATCATCTCGAACAAGTTTCTTGTAATCATAAAGACTCATATTTTCTTTTTTGAGAAATTCGTTGAAGTCATTGTCAGAGGGAAACTGGGAACGAATCCTATCTATTTCTTTTTGGATTTCAACATCAGGAATCTCCAGTTGCGTTGCATCAGCTTCCTGTGTCAAAAGCTTTCTTTCTATAAAACGTTTCAGAAAAGCCTGACGCATCTGTTTGCTGAGTGCATCAAACTCACTTTTGTCGTATTCCTTTCCATACTTCATCAACTGTGGTTTAAGAAATTGATCGAGTTCGGCAGTGGTTATCACATCATTGCCAACTTTTGCGAGCACACGGCTTATTTGTTCCGATTGCGCGCAGTAACCCGTAAGAGAGAGAACGCCAAATAAAGAGCAAAACGCGATTGTTTTACAGTTCACCGGTAAGTTGTTGAATAACCTTGTCATTTTTAAGGACCTTGTATTTATTAGTAAGTATAGTCAGCAGTTCATTATAGAGATTTTTTTCCTGTTGAGAATAGAGTTCCTGTTTTATCTCATTTTTAACTTCATCGAAAGATAACTTTCTTTTTTGGATTTTATCTGTAACCTGAATTATATGATAGCCAAATTCAGTTTTTACGATACCCGAGATTTCATTTTTATTTAAAGAAAATGCCACAGTTTCGAATTCAGGAACCATCTGACCTTTCTGGAAATATCCCAAATCTCCACCTTTCGCACGTGAAGGGCAATCAGATTCAGCCGCGGCGATTTCGGAGAAAGATTCTCCTTCCATTACGCGCTGCCGGAGGAGTTTCGCTTTATTATAAGCATTAGTGATTTGTACCGGCAGGGGATTTCTTTTAACGCTTACCAGAATATGTCTTGCTCTGATTTTTTCGGGAGAGATATATTTAGAAATATTTTTTTTATAATATTTTTTTTGTTCTTTTTCGCTGACATTGATTTTCGATACAATATATTTATCGTAATAATATTTCATCTTCACTTGCTTTACAACATCACTCAATTCTTTGTCGAAATCTTTGTTGCCGGAAAATGATTCATCACTCGCCGCAACCTCGAAAACTTTATTATCAATGAGCTGCTTAATAAAGTTCTTTCTGTTTTTATCATATTCTCTTCGAAGATACGAAGGTAACTTCTCAAGGTTACGATTCGCAAATACTTCCTGAAACTGGTTTATATCTACCGGAGAACCATCGATATAAGCTATTACATTTGATGTTAAAACAAGCGATTTCTCGACTTTCTTTGGCGGTCCGGTTTTCGGGGGCGGGGGAGTTGGAGGAGCAACGGATTTGACCTGTGTCACCACATTGGTAATAAAAACGATTTTTTTGATAATGCGTTGTTGTGATACAACTTTGTTGTTTTCAGCTTTTTTACATCCTGTGAATAATATAACGGCAAGAGAAAATAACAAAAATAATTTTAAAATGTTAGTTTTCATGTTCAAACTGCTGCTTTAAAAGTTCCTGCGTGTCATGCTCGATTAACGGCTCAATAATTTTATCAAGATTACCACCAAGTATCTCTTCAAGCGCGTGTACTGTTAAGCCGATTCTATGATCGGTAACACGGTTTTGAGGAAAATTATACGTTCGTATTTTCTCGCTTCTGTCACCTGAACCAACCATGGATTTTCGTTGTTCTGATCGTGTGGCATTAGCGTCATCACGGGCTTTTTCAAACAATCTTGCCTTAAGAACGCGCATAGCTTTTGCTTTGTTCTTGTGCTGACTCTTTTCATCCTGACAAGTTACAATCAAACCGGTTTTAAGATGCGTTAACCTAATCGCCGAGTCTGTTGTGTTAACACTTTGCCCTCCCGGTCCGGATGAGCGGAAAACATCAATCCGAATATCACTTGGGTCGATTTCGATTTCAACATCTTCTGCTTCAGGCAGCACGGCAACAGACGCCGCGGAAGTATGAATTCTTCCACTTGTTTCAGTCACCGGAACTCTTTGCACCCGATGGACACCTGCTTCATATTTGAGGTATGAATAGATTCTATCTCCTGAAACACTGAAAATAACTTCTTTAACGCCGCCCTGGTCGGTAAGATTTGTTGTTATGGATTCGACCTTCCAACCTTTGTGTTCAGCGTAGCGCAGATACATTCTGTAAAGATCGGCTGCAAACAATCCTGCTTCATCTCCACCTGTTCCCGCGCGCAATTCAATAATCGTATTCGCATCATCTTCAGGATTTTTCGGCAAGAGGAGTCGCTTAAGCTGAAATTCGAGTTTTTCACTTTTCTCTTTAGCTTCCGCAAGTTCTTCGCGGGCAAATTCAATCATCTCTTCATCGTTGGAGCTGTCGTGTATTAGCTCTTCAGCTTCTTTGATTTGAAGAAAATTGCTTTTTAACTTAGATGCCGCCTCAACAATCTGTTTTAAATATGAGTACCGTTTGGTCAACTCGCGAAAAGCAGACGGGTTTGAAGCGGTTTCAGGTTTTGAAAGCTCAGTTTCAATAGATGAAAGCTCATCTTCGTATTGCGTAACATTAGTGATGTCCATATTAATGCAATATCGGATGAATTATTTTTTTTCGTCTTTCTTAGCGTAACGTTTGTTAAATTTATCAACACGACCGGCGGCATCAATATATTTTTGTTTACCTGTAAAGAAAGGATGACACGCGGCACAGATACCGATATGGATTTCTTTAGCGGTAGAACCGACGTTGTATTCAGCTCCGCAAGCGCAATGAGCGACGATTTTTTTGTATTTTGGATGTATGTCTTTTTTCATTATTAAAAAAAATGTTATATTTGGTTAAATACTGGTTTGTTTTACATCTTGTATATTATATTAAAAGAGCCTTTTTTTTGCAATTGGTAAAC
>JAOZSF010000207.1 GCA_029939815.1 bacterium | reverse complement strand
CCGATGCTCATACATTGGGAATTTCCAATCTGCAGCAGTACCTTGAAGAGTGCGGCAACAAAGTTGTTGTATCTAATCAAAAGATTTCTACAGCTGTTGAAAAAATCAGTAATAGTAACAATTCAGCCATTATAAAAGAATGGATAATTCTTAACCAAATAAGCCATATTGGTTTCAGTTACAGACTCGATCCTCAGCAGGCTCTCGATATATTTGCACGATTAGTTTATCAGCTTGATACCGACAAACGATTTTCTCCGCAAGCGGGTGGGCGTATAAAAAACATTTTTTTTGCCGGACTACCTGATGCGTGTAGTTTTGTCGAAAATAAATATAAAAATCGATTTAAAGTATTTTACGGTGATGAAACCCCGGTGGAAACTTTAGAAAAACTCGGTATTCCTTCACACAGAATTTCTAATGAACTTAAAACCGGTTCGGTTTATGATGATATCAGGCTTAAGTTTGGAAAAAAAATTGTTGAACGTGAAGAATATAAACAAATTGAGCCTTATCAACAACTTAATTATCCTGATTTTGGAACAAGAAAAGATAGTTTAATAAAAAGATTGAACACTGCAAAGAAAAACAATCGTCTGCCTCTTTTTCGAACCCATATCGGTCCATATCTTCCTAATAAAGATAATGCTATTAAATTATTTGTAAGCTGGCTGAATAGTTTATCACAAACAGGTTATCTCGATATTGTTTCTATAGGATCGTCCCAACTTTCTCAATCAAACTTTGGAGAAGATTGGAAAGACAAACCTAACGGCGGCGGAGTTCCGATTAATAGTTCAGCTGATTTTAACTTATTATACGAAGCTTCACGCCCGATGCTGATACGTTCTTATTCCGGGACAAAAAATATTGTTCAAATGGCCGGAATATTAGAAAACAGCATAAACATTGCTTGGCACGCTCTTTCATTGTGGTGGTTTAATCAACTTGACGGCAGAGGTCCTTTAACTTTAAAACAAGGTCTTTCCGAGCATATCGAAACAATAAAATATATTGCTTCAACCGGCAAACCTTTTGAAGCAAATGTACCGCATCATTTTGCGTTTAGAGGAGCCGATGATATAACTTATATTGTTTCTGAATATATTTCGGCGAAACTTGCTAAAAAATGTGGAATTAAATATTTTATTTTTCAAAATATGCTTAATACACCAAAAGCAACTTGGGGAATTCAGGATTTAGCTAAAGCAAGAACAATTTTAAAATTATTGAAAACGCTTGAGGACAACAATTTTCAAATTATTTATCAACCTCGTGCGGGATTAGATTATTTTTCTCCAAATATTGAAAAAGCAAAAGCTCAACTCGCCGCGGTTACAGCTATGATGACAGACGTGTGCGACAAACCTCCTGAAATAATTCATGTTGTAAATTATTCTGAAGCAGCTTATCTTGCCGACCCGCTTGTTGTAAATGAGAGTATTCAAATAACACAGCAGTCGTTAAAAGACTACTCTGTTTTCAAAAAGAAAAATGATGTGGATGAAATATTAAGAACCAGCGACATATCCGATCGCGAAGAAGAACTATATGAATATTCAATTAAATTAATTAATGATATTGAAAAAACTATTTTTGATTTATATACACCTTCGGGATTGCATACACTTTTTGAAAAAGGATATTTCCCGGTTCCATATTTGTGGAATTGTCGTGATGAATATAAAAATGCTGTTAACTGGAAAACAAAAGTAATAAACGGATCGACATTTTTAGTTGATTGCAATCAGCAAAAAATGTCGATTGAAAAACGGTTAGAAAAAATACATAGTTTTAATAAATAATGACTACAAAAGAAAAATATTGGGAGAAAAGAGGGCGTGAAGGTTATCTTTACCGCAATGAATATTTTTACACTATCACTCCTATCGCTTTTTATTATAAGCGAAGAGAACGTTTGTTGAAAAATTTATACGCTGAGTTAGCTAAACTTAAATCAGGAGCTAACATTCTTGATTTTGGTTGCGGTGATGGTTTTTATTCTTTTTATTTTAAGAAACAATTCCCCAAGCTGAATTTTTTCGGATGCGATATTTCAGAAACTATGATTAATAAAGCGAGAGAATTAGCTGACGAAAAAAAAGTTGATTGCTGCTTTAAACATTCTAATTCAAAAATACCATTTGACAAAAAATTTGACCTTGTAATCATTACAGCCGTATTTGCTCATATTCTTGATGATAATCTGTTAAATACAATTGTGGAAGACATATATCAGCAACTTGCTCCAAACGGAAAAGTTGTTTTGTTTGAGTGCACAAACAAACACCCGCGGTGCGGGAAAACCTGGCATCGTCGAACTCCTGATTATTACAAAAATCTTTTTGAGAAAAATAATTTTAAAACTAATAGTGAAAATTTAATTTCTTTCCCTTTTTATAATTGGATAGGCCGACCTTTTCTTTATATAATTGTTTATATTTTTTTTAGAGGAAATTTTATAAAAGCAAACAGTAATTCAAATTTTCAAAATTTATCGGAAATAATAATAAACATATCAGAAAAGCTTAATGGTATATTCAAATCAACCGAGGGGAACACTTTTTTTGTTTTTGAAAAAAAATAATACAACAATATGAAAACTATAATAATTTTAGGATTAACTTATAACCAAATCCCACTAATCAAAAAAGTGAAAGAGCTTGGTTATCGCGCGCTCGCTATCGGTGTTGGCGGAACAGAACCGGTTGCCGCAAAATATGCTGATGCTTGGTTTTCGATAGATACTTCCGATAAAGAAGCCGTCTTGGAACTGGCAATCAAAGAAAAAGCTGACGGATTAATAACTTGCGGCACAAGCACCGCAATATGCACAATTGCCTATGTTACAGAAAAATTAAGTTTAAGCGACAAAGTTATTTCTTATGATGTTTCACTTAACGCGGTATATAAAGACAGATTCAGAGGCATTATTCCTGAATTGCTTCCAAAAGGATTTTTTAGTTCAACATTTGAAGATGCTTTTGACAAATCTGAAAATTTATCTTTTCCGGTTATTCTTAAACCGGCTGACGGCGGCGGCGGGAAAGGTGTTACAATAATAGAAAATAATCAGAAAAACATTTTTGAAAAAGCATTTCATCACGCTTATGATTTTTCTTATAACAAATCTGTTATTGTAGAAGAATTTGTTGACGGACAGGTTTTCGGTGCTGAATCAATAATACTTGACGGAAAAATTTATCTGCTTGCCATCGCCGATAAAATAATTTCTCCACCACCACATTGCGTTACTTTAGGAGTTGCGTTTCCGTCAAAACTTCCGGAAGATACAATCAAAAAGATTGAAAAAGTGAATACGGATGCAATAAATAAATTAGGAATAAAATGGGGAATGACTCATATCGATATGGCAATTAATCGCAATGGCGAACCTAAAATATTTGATATAGGACCGCGGATGGCAGGCGGGCTTATCGCCTCTAAATTAATCCCTGAAAAATATAATTATGACCTCTACAAAGCTGCGATTCAGCTTTCAACCGGAGAAATGCCTGATTCACCGCAACAGCCAAACGAATTATATTACGGAAGCCGATTCATCACATCTTCAAAACCCGGCATTTTAAAAAGTATATTTTACAATGATGAAGATGTGAACAAATATAAGATAGAAAATATCAGGCAATTAGTTTTAAACGGAAGTGAGATATCAAATATAAAAGATGATAGTTCCCGACTAATGATTTTTTCTTCTAAAGCCGATTCTTACGAAAAATTAATCAGTAATTTAGATAATTTCAGCAATAAAATTAGCATTGAGTTTAATGAATAAATTTTCAAAAAAAAAGCTGTCTTTATTAATTAAAATTATTGTTCTGCTTGGAACAGTTACCGCTTTGTATTTTCTTGTTGATTTCAAGAATGTTGGCAAACAACTTTTGACAATTCCGTTTTGGGCAATTGCAATTTCATTAATTATATGCACTTTCAGAACCTGGCTTACTTCAATCCGATGGAAAATTTTAAATCCCAATTCAAATACTCAAATCTCTAATTGGAAATACTTTTCCAGCATGATGGCAAGCCTTACTTATAACCTGTTTATGCCCGGCGCTCTCGGTGGCGATGTTGCTCGCTCGATTATTATTTATAAATCAGTTGAAGAAAAGCGAGCAAGCAATGTGATGTCGATTTTTGTTGACAGGATTGTGGGTTTTGTTTCTATAATTTTGCTTGGAATTATCGGTTGCGCGTTTTCTTTGGATTTGCCGGGATTACCGCAATATATTCTCATTTTATTGGCTTGCCTTACAGCGCTGGTTTTCTTAACTTTATTTTCTTTATCAAAAAAATTAATCGTAGTTGTTGAAAATTTATTGTCGCCTTTTGGCAACTTTGGCAAAAAAATAGTTTTCTTGTTAAATACTTGGCACGAAATGCTGCTCTTTTATAAAAAATATCCGTCCAGAGTAATCAAGGCATTAGTGCTATGCGTTCCAATTCATCTTTTGTGGTTTATTGTTATGTATATTCTTGCTAATATTAACGGCATAGAAATAAGCTTCTTTACAATTGTAATTATCACTTCACTTGTTTGGATTATTACGGCAATACCAATAACTTTTTCCGGCATGGGCGTTAGAGAACTTTCATTCGTTTATCTGCTCTCATTGCAGGGCGTTGGGTCGGATGCTGCAACAACTTTATCATTACATCAATTTACGAT
>JAOZSF010000206.1 GCA_029939815.1 bacterium | reverse complement strand
TTCTTTTGTGTTATTGACAAAAATAGTCATTCTGCATAAAATATCTATAATGATAATAATAATAAGTTTAATAGTAAATTATAAAGTAATAAACTATGAATAAAAAAATAAAAATTAAATCAATTCTAAACGGTGATTTTAATGATGAAATCGTCGTCATTAAAGGATGGGTGAGAACACGGCGCGACTCCAAAGGCGGGTTCTCTTTTATTGAACTTAATGACGGCTCTACCTTTGATAATCTTCAAATCATCGCGCCTGATTCTTTGACAAATTATGAGTCCGAAGTGAAAAAACTTCTCACAGGTTCAAGTATTGAAGCCAAAGGTAAAATTACTGAATCACAGGGGAAAGGTCAATCCGTTGAAATGCTTGCTGAAAGCATTAAAATACACGGATTTATAGACGAAGATTACCCAATGCATAAACAAAGAATGTCTTTTGAACATTTACGGGAAAATTCTCATCTGCGTCCGAGAACAAATTCCTTCGGCGCGGTCGCCCGTGTGCGGAATGCCGCGGCGATGTGTATTCATGACTTTTTCCAGTCCAGGGGATTTTTATGGGTGTCAACTCCGCTTATCACTTCATCAGATTGTGAAGGTGCTGGAGAAATGTTTAAAGTTACAACATTGGATTTAAAAAATCCTCCGATTGACGATGAAGGAGAAATAGATTACCATGAAGATTTCTTTAAAAAACCATCTTTTTTAACTGTTTCAGGACAACTTAACGTAGAAAATTATGCATGCTCACTTGGCGATGTTTATACTTTTGGACCAACTTTCCGCGCGGAAAATTCCAATACAAGCCGCCATCTCGCTGAGTTCTGGATGATTGAACCGGAAATGGCATTTGCGGATTTGAATGATGATATGGATATGGCTGAAGAATTCGTAAAAGATGTCATTTCGGCAACCATGAAAAAATGCCCGAAAGATATGGCGTTCTTCGATAAAAGAATTCAACCGGGCCTAATTCAAAGCTTGGAAAAGGTTGGTTCAAGTAAATTCGCGAGAGTAACTTATACAGATGCTATTGACATACTTTTAAAAGCAGATAAAAAGTGGGAATTTCCAATCGAATGGGGGAATGATCTCCAAACTGAACATGAACATTTCCTAACAGAAACTCATTTTAAAAAACCGGTGATCGTTTACGACTGGCCCGCGTCAATTAAACCTTTTTATATGAGAATGAATGATGACGGCAAAACTGTTCGCGCAATGGATGTCCTCGTTCCGCGCTTTGGAGAAATTATAGGCGGAAGCCAGCGGGAAGAAAGAATCGATGTTCTCGACCGCAGAATTGATGAACAAAATATGAGTAAAGAAGATTACTGGTGGTATAGAGACTTAAGACGGTTCGGCAGTGTGCCCCATTCAGGTTTCGGTTTGGGGTTTGAACGTCTTATGCTTTTCCTTACCGGAATGTCTAATGTGCGCGATGTAATTCCTTTCCCGCGTACACCGGGTAATCTGGAATTTTAAATGTAACCAATGTCTCTGACATTGGATAAGAACAGCGATTTAAAATCTTGGCCGCAAAAAAATTGCATAATTAATTAAAAAATGAATAAGTCCGAAAATATAGTCTGGCATAAATCAGCGGTTAAACAGACCGACAGAGAAAACCGAAACGGGCATAAAGGGTTTGTTATTTGGTTTACAGGTCTTTCCGGGGCGGGAAAATCTACTCTCGCTGTCGAAGTGGAAAAGCAACTCTTCAAACTGGGGTGCAGCACATACACATTGGACGGTGATAATATTCGGCACGGTTTAAACAAAAATCTTGATTTTTCTTCCAAAGGAAGAATCGAGAATATCCGCCGAATTGGTGAAGTTGCGAAACTTTTTACCGATGCAGGTGTAATAGTGTGCACAGCTTTCATATCTCCTTATAAAAAAGACAGGAATTCTGTCCGCCAATTACTTGATAAAAACAGATTTATAGAAGTGTTTATTAATTGTCCTTTGAAGGAATGTGAAAAGCGGGACCCGAAAGGATTGTACAAAAAAGCAAGGAAAGGGGAGATTACCGATTTTACAGGGATCTCTGCGCCTTATGAACAGCCCGAAAACGCAGAAATTACCGTTGATTCATCTGTTGAAACGGTAAAGGAAAGCGCTGGGAAAATTTTGAAATATTTGAATAAACATGGATATTTATCTGTGTAATAAAAAGATTTATAATTAATGGTACAAGATTTGCTATACTTATTCTAATATGAATTTTGACATTCTATAAAATATAAATTAATTTAACAATAGTGGAAAATTTAAAATGAATCTAAAACCTATACTGCTTTTTGTGTTTCTTTCTTCGCTGATGATTTTTAACTTCGGCTGCGGAAAAAAAGAAGAAGAAAAAGCGCCGGTGGCTAAAACAAAAGTTGTCGTTAAAACAAAAAAGCGTAAAATCAGAGCGATTAAGTCCGCCGCTAAGAAAAAAAACAAAGATGAAGTCGAAAAAATGCTCGCTGCACTACCGCCGAACGAGCGTGCTAAAATGGAAAAAATGTTAAAAAAATCGGCTGAGAGAAAAAAAGAGAAAAAAGTGGATGAGGAAAATGTCAAACTACCAAAATGGTTTGAACCAAATCAGGAAGTTAAGGATATTGTGGATAAAGCTTCCAAAGCCCTGAGAATGGGTCTGTCAGATGAAGAAAAAGTTAAAGCTATAGAAGACCTTGAAGGTATAGACCATCCAATCGTTCTTGAAGTCGTTAACGAAGCATTGGATGAACCGAATGAAGAAGTGCGGGAAGCGGCACTTGATGCTGTTATGGAAATCGCCGACCCGGTTGTTCTGCCAACTGTTATGAAAGCTTTGGATGATGAAAGTCCGGATATTCGCGAATACGCACTTGATGCTTTGATGGATATTAATGACGAATCGATAAATGATGCGCTTATGAAGGCACTCGATGATGAAAATGCGGATGTTCGCGATAATGCCGTTGATACGATGCTTTATATTGAAGAACCATGCGTGCTTCCAAGTCTTGCAAAAGCTATGGACTCTGAAGACCAGGACGTCAGAGAAAAAGCAATAATTACAATCGAAGATATCCCTGATCCGCGTGCGGTTGACGCTCTGATAGATAAAGGATTGCTTAGTGATGATGATGAACTTCGTGAAGACGCACTTGATTCTATTGAATTTATTACCGACCATGAGTTTAAAAACTATAGTGAAGCCAGAGCATGGTGGGATCAAAATAGAGATACTTTTAAATTTGATGAATAAAAATTGGAGAATTTGTTAATTGATAATCATAAAATTAAAATTATCAATTTTCTAAATTATAAAATTACAAAATTTTAATGTGAATATTCTTTTTTCCGGAGGAGCCAGAACCGTCAGCGGTTCTTTACATGTCGTTGAATCCGCAAATCAATCATGGTTTGTCGATTGCGGACTCTTTCAGGGCGGAAGGCGGGATATGTATGCCCGCAACGCTTATCTGCCTGTCACGGCAAAAGATGTCTCAGCGGTTTTTCTCACACACGCTCATGTGGATCACAGCGGTAGATTACCACGTCTCGTAAAACAAGGGTTCAGAGGACCTATTTACGCTACTCAGGCGACTATTGATCTCTGTCAGCTACTACTTTTTGACAGCGCGTTTGTTCTGAAATCACAAACAACTTCATTAAACAAAAAAAGAGAAAGACGCGGATTACCGCCTTTGCCGGATCTTTACTCCGGAACAGATGTTGAGCAGACTTTGCGCCAGATGGTTCCGGTTAAGTGGAATGAAAAAATTAATCCCGCGGCGGAACTTGAAGTCACCTTTTTGTGCGCAGGGCATATTCTCGGTGCAAGTTCAATAGTTTTAAAAGAAAATATTAAAGGAATAACTACTACAATAGCTTTTTCAGGCGACCTCGGAAGAAAAAATGAATGGATTATGCCTAACCCGGTCGTTCCTGAAAATACTGATGTAATTGTTGTCGAAAGCACTTATGGAGATAGGGAACACCGACCATATTCTTATGCTAAAAGTGACCTGTGCGCAAACTTAAACTCAACTATAGATGTAGGAGGAAGAATTGTTGTACCGGCTTTTTCTGTTGGCAGAACACAAAGAATGCTTTATGAACTTAACGCGTTTATCGAAAATGGAGCAATAAAAAAGGTTCCCATTTACCTCGATAGCCCGCTTTCAATAAAAGCATCAAAACTCTTCCTTGAATATTCGCGCGAAAAAACAACGGAAATTACTGAACAAATTGATCCGTATAAATTAAATTGCTGTAAAGTTGTTTCAGCTGAAGAATCAAGGAAACTGGTAAAAACTAAAGGACCGTATATTGTTATTACCGCGTCGGGTATGTGTGAAGCAGGGAGAATACTCTATCATCTTAAGGAAAATTTACCGGATCCGTCATCGCGTGTGATTTTTTGCGGATTCTGCGCTGAAAATACTCTGGGAAGGCAGTTGATTGATAAACAGGAATCAGTTAAAATCTTAGGTGATTATATTGCGGTTAATGCCCAAATAGATTATTTAGATACTTTTAGCGCTCATGCAGATCGAAATGGTATCAAATCATGGGTCGATAAACAAAAATCCGCTTCAACGGTGTTTATCGTTCATGGTGAAGAAAAACAATCGTTCTCGGTCGCGGAAAAAATAGAATGCGAATGTAAAAAAGAAATAATTATACCGCTGCAGGGTGAAAAATTCGCTCTGGCAGGTAAAGCAGT
>JAOZSF010000205.1 GCA_029939815.1 bacterium | reverse complement strand
ATGTTGTTAATTTCAAGACTGAAAATGCCGCGTTGGAAGTTGAATTGCCTTATAAGGGAAGTTGGCAGATTAATGCGTATCTGATAATTAACGGTGTGGATGCTGAGGTTGGAAGCGAGAACGGTAAAAATGATTTATCGCGAAAAGTATTGTTTAAAAACATTCCGGCAGGGGAGTATAAATTATGGATTTATTGTCATACTCCCTCAGCGAAAACAAATTTCATAATGAGGGCAACCGCAGTTGAAGAGTAAAAAACGGTGCATGGAATACCAAATTAACACATACTTGCCCAAAATAAGGTGATTGTCCAAATAAGCCCATAATTATTTGATATTAATTTTTAAAAGAATTTAGCCACGAAGACTCTAAGCCACGAACTTATTAAACTAAATCGTTATCATCCTGCAGGAAAATACATTTTTGTATTTAAAAGATTGTTTTGTCGTAAATTGTTTTGTCAAAGCAATTTAAAATCTAACGACCTCAGCATATCCGGAATCCTCCGGGTGCTTCGCAAACACTGAATATCGAATACCGACCACCGAATACCGAATACTATTCCGATTTATCGGAATCCGGTTTCTGTGAAACCGGTTACTCCCATTCCTGCACAAACGCGGAATCAAATCCAAATTCGTCAAACCATTCTAAAGCTGTGTGATATTCTTCCCACGTTATTTTACGCCCGATTGTCGGATGACCTACCGCAAGATGAGTCGGGAAATACTGATGCATTAAACTAATTGGTACATCTGTTCCTAACTCATTCGCAATAAAAGATAAAATTTCGCGTGTGCCGGATACATTGTTCGGAAGAACAAGATGGCGAATAATCATTCCTTTTTCCGCGATACCGTTTTTGTCGGTTTTGAGAGCGCCAACCTGCCGATACATTTCTTTAAGAGCGGCGCGATTTATTTCCGGATAATTTTTCGCGAAACTGAATTCTTCAGCGGTTTCATTATGGAAATATTTCGCGTCAGGAAGATAAATATCAACAATTCCGTCAAGAAGTTTTAGTATTTCAGTTGATTCATATCCGCCGCAGTTGTAAACGAGAGGAATTGTCAATCCATTATCGCGGGCGATTTTTAACGCCTCAACCGCATAGGGGAGTTGAGGGGTTGGAGTTACCCAGTTAATATTGTGAGCGCCGCGATTTTGCAGTTCAAGCATTTTATCGGCGAGTTTTTGAGTGGAGAAAATTTCTCCGCTGTTTCTTTGGCTGAAAGCGAAATTCTGGCAATAAATACATTTCAGATTACACCCGGAGAAAAAAACTGTGCCGGAACCTTTAGTTCCGCTGATAGGCGGCTCTTCCCCGAAGTGGAGATTTGTGCAGAAAATTTTTAATTCATTGCTTAAGCTGCAAAAACCGTTGATTCCGGCATTGCGGTCAGTTTTACAATTTCTCGGGCAGAGGGTGCATGGAGATAATTGCATGTTCAAATTATTTATTATATTTTCTGATAAGTTTGATAGCATAAAATTATTATAAAGAAGAAGCGAAGAATATTCAATATAATAAAAAAATTCCTTTTGACAAAAAAAGACTGTTTTGGTATAATCTATAATTCGTATAACTATTGTTGATAACCACGAAATTATGCGGTGAACACATAATTAAATAATTATCTTATGAGAACTGACTGGATTGAAAACTGGGCAAGACTTTTAGTGAAATATTCGCTGGAAATCGAAAAGGGAAGCGTGATTAAATTACGCGGACCTGTTGCCGCCGGAGAACTGATTACCAAAGTGTATGAAGAACTTCTCCGAGTAGGCGCGTTCCCGCGTGTGAGTGCACAGTTGCCCGGAATGAGTGAAGTGTTTTTTAAAAACGCTAATAAAGAACAACTTTCAACCCTTTCACCCATCGATTTATACGAAGCGAAAAGACTTGACGGAATAATTAGCATTGGCGGGCAAAATAATACACGTGAACTTAGCGGTGTTAATCCTGCAAAACAGGTAATGGCAATGAAAGCCTCAAAACCATTATCGGATATTATTCTGAAAAAAGATAATTGGGTGATTACTCTTTTTCCAACTGCGGCACATGCACAGGACGCTCAGATGTCGTTAGTGGATTTTGAAGAGTTTGTTGGTAAAGCTATGTTTCTTGACAAAATAAATCCAATTGCCGCGTGGAAAAAACTGAGCAAAAATCAGCAGAAACTAGCTGACCGGCTTACTAAAACGAAAAAAGTGAGAATACTTTCTTCAGATACGGACATTACTTTGGACATTACAGGAAGAAAAGGAGTGAACAGCGATGGCAGAAGAAATATGCCGAGCGGTGAAGCGTTTACTTCTCCTATCGAAAACAGCGCAAGCGGATATATTTGCTACACATACCCGGTTGTAGCTTACGGAAGAGAGATTTCAGGAATTCGTCTTGAATTTTCTGAAGGAAAAGTCGTCAAATGTAATGCCGAAAGAAATGAGGTGTTTTTAAAGAAAATGCTCGATACTGATAAAGGAGCAAGATTTCTCGGTGAACTTGGAATCGGAACGAACTATGGAATACAAAAATTTATCAAAAATATCCTGTTCGATGAAAAAATAGGCGGATCAATTCACCTCGCGGTAGGAAAAAGTTTCGAGAACTGCGGCGGAAAGAATAAATCGGCCCTGCATTGGGATATGATAAAAGATTTAAGAAAAGACGGCGAACTTTATTTTGACGGAAAATTAATACAGAAAAACGGAAGGTTTATTGCTAAAGACCTTGCCGGATTAAATAAATAACCAAAGGAGCAGTTATGAAAAAAATAATTTTTATACTTGTATTGCTTCTAACAGTTGCTACTGTTAATGCTACTGATGTTATCTATCTAAAAAATGGCAAAAAATATTATGGTTCAATAACTGATATTGGTGAAAAAACGATTACCATAAAAACATCGCTTGGAAAACTTACTTATCCTTGGAATGTGCTTAAGATTAAAACAATCAAACAGTATAATCCATCTATGTATGAAGTGCTTCGGCAGGAAAAAATTAAAGAATTCGAGGCTAAAAAGAAAAAGCTCGGACTCGTTAAATATGAAAAAAACGGCAAAGTTAAATGGGTGCTCCCAAAGGTGAAAAAAGAACTCGAAATGAAAGACAAAGGATACGATTTCTTTGAAGATGAGTGGTTACCTACAAACAAAATTGCCGAAATTAAATATGATCGAAAAATGAAAGCGGCAGGCAAAACTAAATATAAAGGAAAGTGGTACACTGATGAAGAACTTGCCGATGTTAAAGCTGTGGAAATTAATAAAGGACTTAAAGAAGGAATGACGGCATCAGAAGTTAAAGAAAAATGGGGCAAACCGTCAGCAATAAAAAAATCCCAGTCATTTCAGTCTAAGAAAGCGGAAATGTGGTTCTATGACCATGAGAAAGAGGGGACAGAAGACAGAGTTTACTTTGAAAACGGAGTTGTAAGAAAAATACAGATGGAGCAGGAATTAAGCGAGCATTAATAGTTGTCTGTTAATTGTTAATAGATAAACGAATAATCCTCCTTTGGCGGATCTACGACAAATAACGAATAACAAATAATAATAATAATAATAATAATTTAAGGAGAATTAAAATGTCACGACATCCAAGTTTCGGAAAAATCGGCATAAAAAAACAACGCAACGTTCTAAAAAGATATGAACGTATTGACGCGTTAAAAAAAGACGAAAAATATAAAGATGGACAATCTGTTTTCGGATTGCCTAAAACAAAACCTGAATAGGAGATTCTTATGAGAAAACCTGTAATAGCAGGAAACTGGAAAATGAATAAAACTATCTCCGAAGCAGTCGGGTTAGTTAATGAATTGAAAGCTCGCATAGCCGATGTTGAAGATGTAACTGTAATAGTTTGCCCAACATTTCTATGCGTAAAATCAGTTGCTGATGTTCTGAAAGATACGAATATTCACGTTGGCGCTCAAAATATGTACTGGGAAACTTCAGGCGCTTATACAGCTGAAGTGAGCGGAGAGATGCTTCTTGAAGCAGGTGCTGAATATGTAATCATCGGGCACAGTGAACGTCGTCAGTATTTTGGCGAGACAAATGAGACCGTTAACAAAAAAGTCAAAAAAGCTCTCGCTGTAGGACTTAAACCAATCGTTTGTGTCGGCGAAATGCTTGAAGATAGAGAAGCCGGTAATACTGAAAAAGTGGTTGATGATCACCTTACAAACGGTCTTGCCGGACTTTCAGCTGATGATATGAAAAAAGTTATTGTCGCTTATGAACCCGTTTGGGCAATCGGAACAGGTAAAACAGCCTCGCCGGAACAAGCACAGGAAGTTCACGCTTTTATCAGGAATCGTATCGCTGAACTTTGGGATGAAGAAACCGCTGAAGCTGTTATTATTCAATACGGCGGAAGTATGAAACCGGAAAATGTTAAAGAGCTTCTTGCTCAAAAAGATATTGACGGCGGTCTCATCGGTGGAGCGGCTTTAAAAGCAGATTCATTTGAAGCGTTAGCGAAGTTCAACAAATAAGCAATTAATTTGCCAGACTTTATTTGACCAAAAGCGCCGATTGCAATTAGCAATCGGCGTTTTTATTTATGAAGCAAATAAAAGAATAATAAAACCGGTAATCCTAAGAAACGCACATATTAGCCTCGAAAAGTCAAGAGGTTGTAAAAACCCGTTGGTTGCTTTTTAAAGTTTATTCAAAAGGATCAGAAAGCTTCCTTACATTCTAATCATAA
>JAOZSF010000204.1:2533-4730 GCA_029939815.1 bacterium | reverse complement strand
TTTCACCTTTTTCGCCCGTGTGATTAAGAAAAATATATGCACGGCTTGCTTTTGAGGCAGGACCGAGTATATCTACAAATTGTTGATAAGCATTAATATTTTCTGATTCAGATACTAAGAGAACTTCTTTAGCTTTGTTAAGTGCAGCAAGATATTTTTCCCGGAAGAATAATTTTTCTTCCGCCTTTTTACGGTCTGTAATGTCGCGTATAACTACTGTAGTAATGGTCGTTCCGTCATCTTTATATTCGTTTCGAATATTATTTTCAAGCCAATGATATTTACCGTCTTTAAATTTGTATCTTTCAATCCGAACTGCACTTTTAACTTTGTTTTGTTTGTTGTATTTTATACTTGCTATATGTGCTTCAATATCATCCGGGTGAATAAAAGATGAATAATCATCTTTGACTTCGCTCACTTTATAACCGGTAATTCTTTCGAGAGCGGGACTGATATATTCGAGTTTATTATTTACCCAGAAAGAAATAATATCGTAAGAATTATCGGATATCAAGCGATATTTTTCTTCGCTTTTCTTTAACGCTTCTTCAACTTTCTTTCGCTTGGTGATGTTTACGTTTAACGCCAGAATTGTTTCCGTTTTACCATTACTATCCAAAATAGGTTGTGCTGAGCGCAATATGTCAAGCTCTGTTCCGTTTTTATGGAGCATTCGAATTTCGGCAGATTCGGATTTTCCCTGTAAAAGATTTGAAAACTTTTTGTGGAATATTTTTGTTGAATCGGGAGAAAGAAAATCAGTTATACTTTTTCCTATAAGTTCGGATTCTTTATAGCCAAGCATTTTGGCTGTAGAGGCACTGCAAAGCAGAATCTTTCCATTAGTGTCAAGAACCTCTCCGCCGTATGGCAGCGAGTTAAAAAGCAGTCGGTATTTTTTCTCGCTTTTACTGTCATTAACTGTTAAACTTTGCTTTTTAGTTGTATCCATATTGCCTCCGGTTTATAAAGACAAATCTTATTTATTCTGAGTTTCTATAGAGCCATCCTGCTTGAGTTGGCTGTACATTTGCATGATAAAATATCTGCTGTCGTTTTCTACTCTGTTCATTTTTGTCCCTCGGATAAATTGAGACGGCTCGCACCTGCAGAAGATGTTTATTTCAATAAATATTTTGTTTCCGTCTCTATGTGCTGCTAAAATAAACTCGCGGACTTCTAAATGAGCACTGATTTCTTTAGGGCGGTCATAGTAGAAAACAGTTTTACCGTCTTTACTTGCACCAATGTATATCCTCGTTTTAATCGTATAATCGCTTGCACCGAAACCGGCGTTCATTACTACATTGTAATTTAAAGTTTTTCCTCTCAACGCTTCTGCAAGATTATAATTAAAATCTTGCAGTTCTTTTTTATATTCAGGGGGAAGAATAAATTCAGTGCTTACAATCGTTTTTGGGAAATTTTCTTTATAATAATTCGGATTACAGGAACTAATTAAAATAGAATCTAATACGTTGTCTTTTTTTTCAGATGATAGTTTCGAAATGTCAATTGTCCATTTGGCATTCATCGTCACATCAGGCCATTTCTTTTCAACTTTGATTTCCGGAGGCTCATTTATAGGCGGGAAAGTATTTTTTGTCATGTCATCAGGATAGCTTCCTTTTAATGCCCCGTTTGCAAAAGAAAACTCTAAAGATGTAAAATCAGGATCCCATTTTACCGAACCGATTTTGGTACTTGTTTTCATTTCGGTCTTTGTCTCGGATGTATCTGAAGATGGTTTTTCAGAAGACATTTCAGATAAGTGAGAACGGATTTTTTTTGAGAAATCAGGATCTTTATCATATTCTTTAGCAATTTCGCTTATGAAATATGCCTGCTTTGCTTCTTTGGGAGGTAACTTTGTGTCTATAACACCGTTTTCATATAACCGCCAATCTAAAAATCCGTTCAAAAGATATTCTATGTAAAAATCCATTTTACTTTTTGAAATATTGGCAAAATGTTTTATCAAACTTACAGTGCAGTTCCGTGTTATTGTATTATAAAATTCCGGCTTCGCGTTTAATTTATTTACTTCCTTAAGAATATCAATCAGCAGTTTTTCAGATTCTTTCGGCGGAATATTAAGCGGATAGAGATAAACTCTCTCATGTGTGTAGTTGGTGCGAAGACGTATTACGTCTTTCTCATCAGCCACCACATACATTATTTCATACATTTTAAA
>JAOZSF010000204.1:0-2433 GCA_029939815.1 bacterium | reverse complement strand
GAAGGAGGAATAAGCGACCACCAGATAAGAACAATTATAAATGTTCCTGCGAAGAACGTAAGAAACAGCCAACGTCGTTTAGAGTTAATGAAAACGGATAAATTGAGATAAACAAAAACAGTTGCAGCGGTAATTCGTAAAATGAGTCCCGGCGATTTAGCAAAATAAATTGCCATGACAGCCCATACAGCCATAAGAATAATGACAAGCCCTATCAAAGGTGTTATTAGCCACTTCCAGATAAAATGAAGGGATTTTTTCATAATTAATTGTTAATATGTTCTAAAAGAATGCGCCTAACTTCAATTATTCCGGGAGATTTGGTGTGAACACCGTGATCAGAAAAAATAATCTTCTCCGATTCCGCTCCGTCAATATGAGCACTTTCGTATGTTACAATTCCATCCGTTCCGCCTGGAGTATCAGCTTTTTTATTATTTCCAATAATGGAATGATAGGTTACATTTGATGAGATGGAAATGCTGTTCATAGTTTTTAATAC
Organism: bacterium; assembly: GCA_029939815.1. Classification (GTDB taxonomy): domain Bacteria; phylum Auribacterota; class UBA3054; order UBA3054; family B51-G9; genus B51-G9. Next base: position 1,931 of record JAOZSF010000204.1, on the reverse strand, counting down.
AGGATTATCCGGCAGTAAACTATCAAGTCCTGTTGGCATACGTTTAATTTTATAAGTTAATTTTTCTGTATCATTCTCGTCTTTCAAACTCACAACTTTAGCGAAATCGGAAGCTGAATCGGTAAGTTCAGAGGTTAGACGGGTGATAAATGAGCCGAATCGGGCGTACCAAGATTGCGCCATTGAAGAACCTCTGTGAGGAGTCGCAATAAAAATAACTTTTGAGACGAATGGAATTGATTCGAAAAAAAACATATGTGCAAACAGATTGCTGGTTTCCGGTTTTAAATCATATTCTTCAATCGGTTTTTCTGCGATGATTTTCCAAAAAATATTACTGCTGCTCTGAATTGTGAAATGAGAAAGTAATCCGCCCATACTGTGAGAGACGAGTACCATTTTATCGAATGCTTTGTCTTTTTTTTGCGGGTCAAAAATATTTCGCGCGCTAATAAGCGATTGCCTTAAATTTGCGGCGGAAAAAAGAACAGGATTTCCAGTGGGATATTTAAAATACCAGAACTGATATTTTTTTCTGAGAACAGGATCACTTTTTAAACAGTTAAGTATTTTTAGCCATGTTTTCGGCTCGGACATTAAACCATGGATGAACACAACAGGTATTTTGTCATGCTGATACGGCTGTAATAAATTCAATCCCTGGGAATCTTTCCATACATTAACATTAATCATGGCTTTAAAACCACTCGGCGAAGAACTGTTCCTGCTGATCATATAAGCCAGCGGGGTGGTAAAATCGGTTTCGAGCGGGACATTTTTTCCGTTAACTTTAATTGCTTCTGTAAGGTTCGGGTCGTAAGATTCTATATCCGATTTGTATAATATATTGGAATCAACACCCGTAAACTCTTTGCTTTTAATTCTTAAAAAAAGCGTTGCGGCGTAAGTTTGATTTAATATAGGTGAAAACTTATCATCATTTATTTTCTCCTTAACTCCGGAAGATGTTTTTGTGGCAATTATGGGCACTCCAACTCCGTAAGTTCTAAACTGATAATCTACCCCTTCAACTTTATACTGATAAACGACTTTTATTTTTTCGAAATCATTCAGAAGCCAGGATAAATTAGAAACTTTCCGGTCAAGCTCAATTTCACCATTCAGAAGAGGGAATTTTGTGCCTTCTTCAACTTTAATGTTATTAATTTCTATATAAGTTAATAGTTCGGTAAGTGAGCGATTGTAAATTTCACAGGCTAATCTTGAATTGGGATGATAAGGACTTAATTGTTCCGCGTCTTTATCGAAAAGAAATTTATAGGCATAAACCATTGAGGATAAATATAAGGAGACTGCTTCCTTTGAAAAGTCATCCTTTTCTTCAGCTTCGTAAAAACATAATTCCGCGAGAGCGAATAAATATTCTCTGTCCGGATTTTGAATTGCCTCACTGTCTATTTTCTTTAGTGTTGATAAAGAATCTTCTTTCCAATCGTCTAATAAATCATTTTGAACCAAAAATATGATCGTGCTTTCCGAAGGATATTGAGTGTCAAAAATGCTCTTTGTGAGCTGCCGATACCTCTCTCTAATGCCTATTTTAGTTACACCAATTCTTGGCGCGCAACCTGTTATGAGCACAAATCCTGCAATAGTGAAGATTGTTAATAATTTTCTCATTTACCAATAATGGTTTTAAGAACTTTATTTTTTGTTAATTCAATTTTTTTCGGGAATGTTATAATAAATTTTTGCTTTTTAAAATTAACTTCAGCATCCTGCTTTTTCCCATTTATACTTATTATAACATTTTTAGATTTTAATTTCTTTGGTATGCCAATTGATAAAGTTTTGATTTCCAGATTGCCCTTAACAATTTTTAACTTGTTGATTTGCTTGCCGCTTCCGCGCGTTTGTTCAAATACCACCCAACTTTCCGCGAGAGTGAATGCGGCTTTAAAATTTTCCGG
>JAOZSF010000203.1:1182-4735 GCA_029939815.1 bacterium | reverse complement strand
GAACAAAATATTGTCGCGAAGCAAAGCGGAGTTAAATGTAAAAAACCAACCAACCAACAAAAAATGAAAAAAATGCCACTGAAGAAATTTGTTATAACAATCTTATTGCTCTGCCTGTCAAATTTTGCTATCGCTACTCCTGACGGTATTCCTGATTCACTTGACCGTGGGCATCGCCTTTTACTGAAACACGGATTTCAATATCAGGCGCTTATGTTTCCTTATTCTTATCCTGCCGGTGAATCGTGGAGCGCGAGCCGTTGGGCGGAATCGAATTTCGGTGCGCCAAATACTCACGAAACGGCTGCACCCCAAACTTTCGGTCCGGCGCCGGGAAGATTATGGTCAAGATGGATGTCATGGACTGATTGCCTAAGCACAACAAATCTTCAGGAACACGAACTTTCTTATGTTGATAATCTCGTTTCACTTCAGGCGGGTGATGAAAAAGATCTTGGTAATTCGACTATTGTCAGCCAAATGCAGAATATTTTTGCTTACTGGAAAGACAGATATCCTAACATTATCCGTTACACATCAAATCATGGAGCTGCAAGTACAAGTGACAATTCACTAAGAAATTATCAGCAAACCGCAAAACCTGATATGCTTAATATGTTTTCCTACGAATATCACGATGGGGAAGGAATACAAGGCTGCACGCAGCATAAATGGTATAAAGCTCTCGGACGGTATCGTATGCTTGGATTGGAAGGACTTGACGGCACCGGAGACGACCCCATACCTTACTCGTGCTTCTATCAATGTTACTTTCAAAGTGGCGAGAGATATATGGGAATAAGCGAGCTTTCTGTTTGCCAGTATGCACCAATACTTTTCGGCTACCAATTTACAATAGCTTTTTTCTATAATGATCCTGATGGAACCGGAGAATTAATGGAACAAATATTTGACAGCGATGGCGATACTCAGCCAAATAAATGGTTTTATCGCGCGGCAACAAATAACATGAGAATTAAAAATCTCGCACCGGCGATTGTCAGACTCGTCTCAACTAATGATTATTGCTACAATATTCGCGGAAGTTATAATGCTACTCCCGCTTATTGCGCACAGTGGAGTTCAAGTGCTGATCCATACATCACAAGTATAAGTCAAAACAATCCCGGTACGAGAAACGGCGGAAATAATGGTGAAGTATGGGTTGGATATTTTACACCGCTGCACGAAAGTTTTGACGGCCCGGACTTTAGTAATGAATTGTATTTCATGGTCCTTAACGGCTTGGCTCCGGTAGATGGTTTTGCTGAAGAAGCGATGCAGCAAATTACTTTAAACTTCAATTTTGGTACAAGCGGAATTACTAATCTGCTCCGTTTAAACAGGCTTACCGGCAAATCTGAAGTTGTTAATTTAATAAGCGATGGCGGCAGTACCTACCACATAACCCTCGAAATTGATGGTGGTGAAGCTGACCTTTTTAAATTTAACGACGGAGCCCCTTTTGTAGGAAATGTTGACGCGCCGGAAAATATTTTCCCGACTAATTCCATCGCCGTTACCGCACCGACAACTCTTTTCGCAACGCCTTTTGTCAGCGGATTGGGTTATTCTTTTTCCGCAAGTCAGTGGCAGATTTCACCAAACAGCAGTTTTTCTACAATAACTTATGATTCCGGTGAAACTATCGCACGTGATTATTTTACACCGCCGGCGAATGCTATTTCCGCAGGCACTTATTATTGGCGTGTAAGATATAAAAACAGTGCCGGTATTTGGAGTGACTGGTCGTTATCGCCAACTTCTTTCCAACTGACTTTACCCACGCAAACAGGGACTTCATTTGAAGATACTTTTAATGTAACCGGCAGCGGAAATGTTAATCATAATTATGATGAATCAGGAAGGCAATCAGGAAATATAGCTCCGATTCTTTATAACACGGCAAATGGTCCTTCTACTGTAACAAATCTTGGCAGCAATGCGGGGAAATGCCACATGAATGGTTTTTCTTCTCCTTCCTATTTATCACCAAATTATAATTTTACCGGGTCGGGAGATTTTTCTATTGAATACGAAATTACAAGACTGCCGGGCGGAGATACTGCTCAATGGGATGTAATTACTTTCGGAACAGACGCTTCTTTCAAAATACCTCACGAAGGCAACGCGCACGGTATGGAAATTGTTTTTTATGAACATGGGTGGTATCATGTTTACGACAACAACACAGCGATCGCTAATTTCAATTTCCCGGAATTGCACGTGAATGTAAATCCGACTCTTAAAGTTAAAATCGTTGTTTCGCAAGATGATTTTAACGGAACGGGCGACGCACAAGTTGCTCTATTTATTAATGATAAACCTTATCCGTTACAAGGAATATATGATGGTTCAGGAATAGAAAGATATGTTCACATCTTTTCCGGCGGATTTACTAATAATTATATAACGTTTCTTACTCTTAACCCGACAAGTGCAAACATTGATAATCTAAAAATTGATACTCCGAAAAATTCGATTAATTCCGCCGCATGGACTACAGACAGCAACTCCGGAATTTCATCGGTTGACGCGGAATATTCTCATGCGATAAATCTTGCTGATCCTCACAGTCCTGTGATAAACGGTGTTGCTTTTACAGGAAGCGATACAGCGCAAAGCGGGGCGAACTGGGAAATTAAATCCGCTGACGGAACCGCACTGACTTTACTCCCAATCTGCTCAACTTACAATGTTGATCCTCTTATCGCGCCGGAAGGAAAATCACTTGCATCAAATGTTTTTTATTCTACCGATAACGACCATGCAGGCTCATTAATTCTTACCGGACTCACTCCCGGGCAGGTTTATGATTTCGCTTTTCATAGCATGGCGGCAGATGCTACCGGTGGTCGCTGCTCCTACATTGCAACAAGCGATGGCGCCGCAATAACTCTTGTTGACCAAGATGAATTTAACATGTTAAACGGTCAGACCTTATCTTATCGTTACAAAGCGGATTCAGAAGGCGTTTTTTCTATTTCTACAACTCCAACAAATAACGCCTGGGGCTTTTACGCGTTCAGCAACAAACTTCTTGCAAAATCCTTTACTAAAATCACTAACGGAAATTTCTCAGTATCGGAAAATATTAGCCAATCCTCTCTCGGCGGAACAAATAATCCGAACGTTGTGGGCATAATGTCATGGCAAAATCAAACCACCGGCGAAAGTGGGAATTTCCCCGCTGCAAGCGCTTGGATAGCAAATAATATCCGCCTTGCTTTTGGTGATAATGAGGTTACAATTTCCGGCACTAATATTTACGGCGGCGAAACAACCGATTCGATTACCATAACACGAAACGCTTCTTCAGGAACCATTGCTTACTGGCGGTTTGAAGACGGAGTAAACGGCACAAAACACGCCGGGAATCAGGATAATTGGTATAAAGATATTTCAGGAAACGGAAACGATTTGTCAAGTTGGTGGGATGGCGCGCAACCAACTGCTACTAATGATTTAGCTTTTTCTATTGTTCCGCAATCTCAAGCCGAAAACAGACTTGCTCTTTCTTTTGATAATGGCGATGACCTCGGAACTTTCGGCG
>JAOZSF010000203.1:0-1082 GCA_029939815.1 bacterium | reverse complement strand
GGCGGGAAAATGATTGAAAATTATATGTTCAATAACGGCTGGACTGTAGAATGTACTTTCAAACTACATACAATCACTTGGGATGTTCTTGTTGGAAAAGATGGCGACCCGCGTGGCGCTTCCGGTGCAGAAGCTCCTTTCTGGCTGAAAATCCTGGATTTTAATAAAAAATTAGAACTTCTGTTTTTTGATAACTTAACTAATTTTCATACCATTTCCACTTTAATGCCTATTATTCCTAATCAATGGTATAGCGTTGCTGCTACTTATGACGGCTCTACCGCAAAACTTTTCCTAAAAGGCGAAAATGATGATGATTATGTTCAGCAAAGCTCCGTTAGCGTTGCTGGCGGTGCTGCTCTCGGGCAATGGAACGAAAATTGGTCGGTTGGAAGAGGTATGTGGGATGGCGGCGCTACTGATTTTATTGACGGCATAATTGATGAAGTTAGAATTAGTAACCGTGCACTTAATCCTGACCAATTCCTCGCTTCCGGTGATACAACTGTTCCTTTTCTTAATGTAACTAATAGCAATGTTACGGTAAGCAATATTGTTACTCAATACACTATTGGCGGAACTAATAATACAAAAATTGTCGGCTCTATGAAATGGCAAAATGAACTCACAGGATTAAACGGTACAATTTCCGCTTCAACCGAGTGGACAATTTCAAACATTTCTCTTGATCCGGGAGAAAACGTGATTACTGTCTCCGGCACAAATATTTATGGCTCTGAAGCCGGCGATAGCATAACAGTAACACGAGAAGGCATACCTGAACCCTGTTGCTTACTATTTGCCATTTATTTATTAATTATTAATTTGCGAAAATTTAACTTATAAAGCATATTAGCCCTATCAAACCAATCAACAAAAAATGAAAAAAAAGAAATCGAGAATCCTTATTTCAATAATCTTTTTTCTTTGCGTGTCTAACTTTGTCATCGCAAAACCTGACGGTATTCCCGATTCACTTGACCGTGGGCATCGCTTAATCCTTAAACACGGCTTTCAGCTTCAATCCCTTGTCTTTCCGGGGGCATATCCTGCCGGGCAGTCTTGGAGCGCCGCAAGATGGG
>JAOZSF010000202.1 GCA_029939815.1 bacterium | reverse complement strand
GGGATAATTCATCGTAGCCTGCGGCACCGCGTAGGATAATAAATTGAGAAAGTTCGAGCCTGTAGGGCTTGTTCAAACTATTGAGCAACACTTTCAGAGTTGTCGCAGGCTACGATAAAATCACCTTACATGCAATATGAATATTAGTGGGTCAAATCCAAAAAACGGAAAAACTATCCAAAGAATTAATTTGCAGATTTTTTAAATAAAGAGTATAATATTAATGTCAGTTTTCTGAAAAAGGTTGCGCATATCCAATTTTTCTATTGAGGTGAAATTATGCTGTTATCCCGGAAGGAGGAATAATGCTGCTAACTTTGGCAGCGTTATTATGGTTGCTGCGCGACCGTCATTGATTGTCATTTAAAATACTAAATTTGTTTTGTGATTTTAAAAAATCGCAAAACAAATTTCCTTAAAAACTAAAACTTAACCCGGAGGAAAATCATGAAAACTATTATTATTTCTATTGCTCTTACATTGGTTGCCGGAAACCTTTTATTTGCAGATACTCATTACGTTAATGTTAATAACTCATCAGGTGCTGCTTCACCGTACACTACTTGGGCGACCGCTGCTACTGATATTCAATCCGCAGTTGACGCTGCAATTTCCGGCGATTCTGTTCTCGTTACGAATGGGATTTATGACACCGGCGAAAGAATTACTCAATGGTATTCATCCTCAAATCGTGTGGTTATTATAAAGGATATAACTGTAAGAAGTGTAAACGGTCCTAAAGACACAATTATTCTCGGAAAAGGTCCTCAAGGCAGCAATGCTGTTCGTGGAGTTTATATGACTGCGGGAATTCTTTCCGGGTTTACTGTTTCTAATGGCCATACTTGGACGAAGCTAAGCGGTCATCCGTATTACGACCAATCAGGTGGCGGAGTGAATATGTATGACGGCGGAATAATAACCAATTGCATTATTAGTGGGAATGAAGCAAATTATTATAGCGGCGGAACTTACAAAGGTACGGTCAATAATTGCATAATCATTGGGAATTCATCGTCTTATTGTGGTGGCGGAACTGCCTATGGCATAGTTAATAATTGCACTATTAGTGGAAATTCGGCTGGTTACAAAGGCATCTATAGCTATGGCGGTGGAACTTACGATGGCATAGTTAACAACTGTACTATCATAGGGAATTCGGCTGGAGATGCAGGTGGCGGAGCTTACCAAAGTACAATCAACAACTGTACTATCAGCGGAAATTCGGCGGGCAATAATGGCGGTGGGGCTGGCTGGGCGACAATCAACAACTGCACAATCAGCGGGAATTCGGCGGATGATTCCGGTGGTGGAACTTACTATGGTACAATTACCAATAGCATTATTTGGAATAATTTCGCTCCCGTTAATCTTAATTATTATTATGGCACTTTCCGTTATAGTTGCACATCACCTTTACCGGCAGGCGAAGGCAACTTTTCCACTAATCCTATTTTAGTTAGTGCTTCTCATATTTCACCAACATCACCTTGTATTGGCGCCGGCAATAATGCTTCTGCGGCTGGAACAGATATTGACGGAGAGCTTTGGAAGAATCCTCCTTCGGTTGGTTGCGATGAAGTTTACACAAATGATTTAACCGGCGATTTGCTGGTTGATATTTATGCTAAAAATACTACGGCAGTTGTCGGTGTTTCGTTAGAATTTGAAGGCCTAATTACCGGGAAACCTGTTTCGAATCTTTGGTCTTTTGGTGATGGAAGTTTTGATGCGGATAACTATATTTCAAAACATTCTTTTTCCGCCGCCGGAGAATATAAAGTTATTTTTTCTGCTTTTAATCTTTCAAATCCAGACGGTGTTTCCGCAACTGTTTCAGTTAGTATTATAGAATTAGGGGATGCAATTTATTATGTAAATAAATCAAATCCAACACCGGCTTATCCCTACAGAAGTTGGGCAACAGCCGCTACAAAAATCCAGGATGCTGTTGATGCTTCTTTAATACATTCACAAGTAATCGTTACAAATGGTATTTATGACGTTGGCGAAACTGTTACTCCGGGTTATTCATCCTTGAACCGGGTAGTGATTACTAAAGATATTACCGTAAGAAGCGTGAACGGACCTGAAACTACTATAATTATCGGAAAAGGTCCACAAGGCAATAATGCAGTTCGCGGCGTTTATATGTCTGCAGGTGTTCTTGAAGGGTTTACTGTTTCTAATGGACACACTTTGACAAGTGGGGATTGGAATTATGATCAATCAGGCGGCGGAATAAATATGCATGGCGGGAATGGAATAGTAACTAACTGCATAATTAGCGAAAATTCATCGTCCGGTAACGGCGGCGGGACATTCTATGGAACTGTCAACAACTGTATGATCAAAGGAAATTCGGCGGGGAGTGGCGGTGGGGTTCATACCGCGACTGCTAATAACTGCACAATCAGTGGAAATTCAGCTGATTGGATGGGTGGCGGGACTTACGGCTGCACTGCCAACAACTGTACAATCAGCGGGAATTCGGCGGGGATTGACGGTGGCGGGGATTACTATAGCACTCTCAACAACTGTATTATTTGGGATAATTCTGCCCCTTCAGGCGAAAATTTTTCCGGTAGTACTATTCGTTATAGTTGCACATCACCTTTGCCGGAGGGCGAAGGCAATTTTTCCGCTAATCCACTTCTTGTTAGCGCATCTCATATTTCACCGGACTCTCCTTGTATTGGCGCCGGCGCAAATATTTATGCAACAGGTACGGATATAGACGGTGAACTTTGGAAGAATCCTCCTTCGGTTGGCTGCGATGAATTCTATACGAATAATCTTACCGGTGATTTGCTAATTGATATTTACGCTAAATATACAGTAGCAATTGTCGGTGTTTCGTTAGATTTTAAAGGTCTAATTACCGGAAAACCTATTTCAAACTGTTGGTCTTTTGGTGATGGAAGTTTTGACGCAAATAACTATATTTCAAAACATTCTTTTTCTTCCGCAGGGGAATATAAAGTTATTTTTTCTGCTTTTAATCTTTCAAATCCCGGCGGAGTTTCCGCTACTGTTACTGTTAATGTTGTTGAATTAGACGTTGCTACTTTTTATGTAAATAAATCAAATTTATCACCGGCTTATCCTTACAAAAGTTGGTCAACAGCGGCTACAAAAATTCAGCATGCTGTTGATGCTGCTACTTTAATATATTCACAAGTTATTGTAACAAACGGTATTTATGATGTTGACGTAAATGTTACTCCGGGTTATTCATCTTCAAATCGAGTAGTGATTACTAAAAATATCATTGTAAAAAGTGTGAACGGACCGGAAAATACTATTATTATCGGGAAAGGTCCCCGAGGCAGTAATGCTGTTCGTGGCGTTTATATGACTACGGGAATTCTTGAAGGGTTTACTGTTTCAAATGGACACACTTTGATAAACGGAGATTGGTCTTATGATCAAAACGGCGGCGGAATAAATATAATTAACGAAAATGCAATAGTTACAAACTGCATTATTTGTAATGGGGCTGCTGACTGGGGTGGCGGGGTAGCGGGCGGCACGATTAACAATTGCACTATCAGTGGCAATTCGGCTCGTATCGGCGGTGGGATCACCGACGGTATTGCCAACAATTGTACTATTAGCGATAATACAGCTGAATATGGTGGAGCAATTTACGAAGGTAGTGCCAAAAATTGCACTATCAGCGAGAATTCAGCAAAATACTCCGGCGGCGGAGTTTCCGCTTGTAACTTAATTGATAATTGCATGATTATCGGAAATTTGGCAGGTAATAATGGTGGAGGTGCTGATTGGTCTGTACTTAATAACTGCACCATCATCGGGAATACGGCAACCAATTCCGGTGGTGGGACTTACTATGGCACTGTCAACAACTGCATTATCTGGGATAATTTTGCTGCCACCTCCAATAATTTTTACGGAGATGAAATTAGTTATAGCTGCTCAACTCCTTTGCCTTCAGGCACCGGGAATATTTCTTATAATCCTCAGTTTGTTTCATCTTCAGATTTTCATTTGCAAACTAATTCTCCCTGTATAAATGCAGGCACAAACGCTTTCGCTCCTATGCCTTATGACCTCGATGGAAACCCGAGAATATTAGATGGGATTGTTGACATGGGATGCTATGAGGCTAATTCTAACCCGCCTGCTGATGAATTTGCAGATGCAAACCCTTTACCAAATAACGAAGGTGTAGCTGCCGGAAGCAATACTAACGCGCCAACCGAACCTGGTGAACCACAACACGCCGGCAACGGTGGTCCTTATCATTCCGTTTGGTGGGACTGGTCAGAACCGGCAAGCACAATGGCGATAGAATCAGCGGCCGGCGATATCCTTCTCGTTGATACTCATGGCAGTGATTTCGACACCGTTCTTGCTGTTTATACTGGTCCTACAGTAAGCAATCTCACGCAAATCGCCGCGAATGATGATGCGGGTCCGGGCATAATAACAAGTGAAGTCACTTTTCATTTTAATTCAGGCGAAACTTATCACATTGCTGTTGACGGAAAAACTGATTCCGATACGGGAAATGTTGTTCTGAATTATGCTGTTATCCCAGAACCGATAGGGATTTGGATTCTTGGATTAATGGGTTCTTGGATTCTTGTAAAACGCGGCAAACTATGATTTATAATTTATTGTTTATTATTTATTAAGTTGCGAAAATCTAATTAAACCTTAAACTAAAGGAAAAAATCATGAAAAAATCCTTACTCTTACTCTTCGGAATTATTCT
>JAOZSF010000201.1 GCA_029939815.1 bacterium | reverse complement strand
CACGGTGATGTTACAGATAAAAAGAAATTAGTTGAAAATAACGGGTTATCGGAAATATTTCCAACCCCGTTCGTAATCTGCGGGAATGTACAGCAATATTCGTAAATTATATCTGTCAAACTTCCGTTATTTGCATAGTTCGTTCCATTAATTGCCGTATTAAAATAAACTATTGAATTAAGATTCGATGCATTATTATCACAATAAACTCCGCCGCCATTATTGGCATAATTGCTTACAATAGTACAGTTTCTAATTGTTCCGCCGTAAGTAAAATATACTCCGCCTCCGTAATTAGATGAAAAATTATCATTAATCAAACAATTCAAAAGCTCACTCTTGGCACCAAAATCAACCCCACCACCGGAATACGAAACCAGATTTCCGCTTATAACACAATTAGAAATAGTATTGCCGTAATTGCTATGACAATCTATTCCGCCACCACTATAAGATGAATTATTAATAATCTCACAATCCAAAATCTTCATATTTTTGAAAGCGCTAATGCCGCCGCCGGAACCTCCACTCTCCATCATCGCCGAATTATTTTCTATTCGGCATCCTACAATACTGCTGTCAAAACAGCCTACCCCTCCTCCGCCGTATATTGATGTATTATTACTAATAACACAATTAATAAGCAAGCCTTTTTCCATGCGAATACCACCCCCATCTGTTTTAGCTAAATTATCATAGAAGAGAGAATTTTTTATTATTCCATAACTACCTTGCGAGTGTATATATCCTCCGCCACCAAATCTTGCTTCATTATTAAAAAATACACAATTATCTATTGTTCCATCATAATAAATATATACTCCGCCACCACCGCCATTTAGATTTCCGGCGCTGCAACCGGTTATAATACAGTTAGTTATTACAGAACCGTAACCCATCAAAGCTCCACCACCGGATTTGTCCCAAGTTTCATCACCATGAACTAAAGTATGACCGTTGGAAAGTGTGAAACCGGAAAGAACAGCATCGGTTACATCAAAATATACACATCGTACAGCACCGGTACCAGAGCCTCCTGTTACTCCTTCACTACCGACAATAATTGTTGATTGTGGGCCACTAATACTGCGGATTGTGATGTTCGCCAGTATCACTACTCGATTTGTTAACTCGCCTGAACCGTAAGGCACCATCGCCCCACCGGTATCATAAACTCCATTCGATACAAGAACTAATCCGCCGGCAAGCGTTGCATCTACCGCCGACTGAATATCGGTATAATAATTCCCACTCGAAGTTCCTGCCGTTCCAACATAATTTGTATTTGCGAAAGATGTTGCGGTGAACAGTAGGCAGATAGCAGTAGGCAGTAAGCAGCAAGATAATTTTAAATTTTTGATTTTTGATTTTTGATTTCCCATAATTTCTTCTCCTTTTAAATTTAATTTCTCTAAAAAGTAAAAATAAATTTCCTGTTAATAAATAGTAAATAATAAATGATAAATGATAAATAGAAAGGTTCCGGCACCGCCTCATAACAGCCCATATCCACCCTTCCTCCAATGATTCGCGGGTTACCGTCTAAATCAACCGGAAGCGGCGCATAAGCATTTGTTCCGGCATCAATACACTGCGAACCTGCCGACAATTTCCAATTTCCCGCATTTGGATTTACAAAATCAGGATCTCCGGAAATATTCCCGATTCCATTTGTAAGTGGCGGAAACGAACAGCAATATTCGTAAACTATGTTTGCCGCACTTCCGTTATTGACATAATTAGTTCCATTAATCGCCTTATTATAATATATTATTGAATTCACATTTGATGCGTAATTTTCACAATAAACTCCACCGCCATTGTTTGAATAGTTACTGACAACAGTACAATTTCTCAAAGTTCCGCCGGCAAAATAAACTCCGCCGCCCCAAAATGCAGCCGAATTATTATTTATCAGACAATTTAACGCTTGACTATTATTTCCAATATCAAGCCCACCGGCTCCGCCGGCAGCTATATTAGCGCTTATTACACAATTTGAAAATACATTCCCACCGGTTGAATAGCACTGTATTCCACCGCCGTAATAAGCTGAATTGCTCATAATAGAACAATTAATGACAATCATATTATTAAAACAATGCATTCCGCCGCCAAATCCATCACTTGAATTGGTAACAGAGTTGTTTACAATTTGACAATTCTTTATTGTTCCTCCATAGCCGCCTATTCCTCCTCCATAATTCTTAGCATAATTTCCTGCAATTATACAATTAGACAGTTCTCCATCTTCCATATAAACTCCGCCGCCGTCATATCCCGAATAATTGTTAATTATACTCGAACTCCTAATCTCACCGGCAATAATGTAAGCCGCGCCACCGAAATTCGCTTTATTTCTTGACAATACACAGTTATCAATATTTCCGCCCCAAATACACACACCGCCACCGCCACCGTCATTCCCGTCTTTTTCACCGCCTTTGCAATTTACAATAACGCAATTACTAACAATTCCGTCATAAGCATAAAGAATAAAAATTCCGCCACCAGATTTATCGAGATATGATCCACCTGTAATTAAAGTACAACCATTAGAAAGCGTAAACCCTAATAACTCTCCCTTTTCCATGTAAACACATCTTACCGCTCCGGTTCCCTGATCGCCGTTTATTCCCTCACCACCGACAATAATTGTCGATTGCGGTCCACTAATACTGCGGATTGTAATATTAGTAAGGACAACCACTCTATTAGTTAATTCACCATACGGTGTTATTGTTTCACCGGTTTTATAAACTCCGTTTGAAACAAGAACTAATCCACCGGCAAGCGTTGCATCTACCGCCGACTGAATATCGGTATAATAATTCCCACTCGAAGTTCCTGCCGTTCCTACATAATTTGTATTGGCGAAATTTGTTTGCGCCACCCAAAAAACAACTCCCGAAATTAATAAATATTTAATTATTTTTTTCATTATAACCCCCTCCGGTTAATTTTAATTTCTACAATTATAATCACATAGCCGTCCCTAAAAAATCAAATCCCACACGCTTTTTTCAGCTTAAACTTCCCGTTAATTCTACTTTTAAGTGGTTTTCAAGGGGCGACTGCATACTTGCATTAAGCATTAAAGAACCCCATTACCATAAAGTTACAATTTTAACTTTAGTCGTATACAAATAAAAATATATAAAATACTATTTTGAAACAATGATGCGTTTCTATTTAACAGCAACCTATATTATAACAATCATATAATTTTTAGTCAATGACATAAACTATTCTGTTCGTTGGCATCTGTTTCCACAATTTAAAAATTAATTTGCCGCTCTTTGGAATATATTTTATTACCGCGGATTTCTTCTCCTTATATTTCCAAATTTTTCCTCCTCTTTTCGATTCTAATCTCTGCGGCCAGTAAAAAACTTCAAATGTATCTCCATCAAGAATCCCTATCGCCCCATTATCTTGAAACTTCTGCTCAAGTCCATCCGGTGTAACATCTGTTAATTTTAAAATATCAACTTTCCTCTTGTCTTTATATTTTATAAAACCACCCTTCAAAATAATTACATCATTCGTGTCAACTGAATAACCGGGCGGGGGTGTCGTTGTCAATTGACCAAGCGACCGTCTCGTACAGTAAGGAATATATCCTTTGGAATAAGAATTCGAATAGCCTTCCCGCGCGCTAAACAACGCGTATTCACAGTCAAAAACAGGAATACTTGCCGCTTTATATTGATCCAGATAATTAAGGTAATAATTTATCGTATCCGATGGATTTACTATGTCATATCCTTTCCGGTCATTCCAATCATCCGTCGCTTTACCCTCAAACCAAATTCCTTCCTGAGCAATTGCGTCAATAGTTGAAAACAATTCGGGATGACCTGAACAAAGGGATGCGGCATTTTGCTGAATTATTAAAAAATCCGGATTGAAATTTGTAGCATAAGCACGCATCTCGTTTATAAATTTTATCATCTCATCCGCAGGATTTTTTCCCGCAGACGACGCTGCCGCGATAACATTATCATCTTCAAACGCCTCAACCCAGTCAAGATAAATTCCATCAAAGCCGTCCTTAATCACTTCATCAATTATGCTTGTATAATTTCTCTCGGAATTGGTTGGGTGATTATTACCGTAAATCACTATGTCTTTCCAATCGCTATCCCAAAATGCTACGGGATAATTTCCACCCCAACCGTCAGGATCGCGACCAACAATATAATCAGGCCAGTCCGCCGGCTTTGGCGACCCTTGCGGCCATTCTTCCGACCAAGTCCAGTACCATCGCCAGTCTTCCGCTTCGCCGATATCAATATAAGCAATAACAAGTTTTCGATGTGCAGAATCGCTGCTTTTTGAATTTTTCAGCGTTTCCACAAGAGCGTGTGTATCAAAAAATTTGTCGTCTGATGACCAATCAGTACGGGTGGGTTCAATTACAAGCATATCGTAAGATGATTTCGCTAATGTATTAGACACTCCGGGCTGATTTATACTTTGGATTTGATAACCCCAGAAATGAATATTTGAAATTGCTTTCGGCGAATCAAAAGCATAACTCCGACACACCATAAAACAAACAAATAAAAAAGTAAGGCGTATAATAAACATATTTTTTTTCATGGCTGCCCCTCTAACAATAATGAAAAACAAAAAATTATTTAAAATAATGTTCCCTGAGAAAACCCGTCACTTCCATCACTCCCATCACTCCCATCATTCCCATCACTCCCATCGCCAATCATTTCCAAAAATTCTTCCCAACTAAT
>JAOZSF010000200.1 GCA_029939815.1 bacterium | reverse complement strand
TAGGCTTACAATAGGCTTACAATCAATGCTCCCCAAACGGTTAGCAATACATTTCCGATAGCGTAAGGAACAGTGTAACCGATTACCGCAACCGAACTTTCCGAATCATCTCTGACCGCGTTAAGAGCGGCTGTGCATGTCCCAGCGCCGGTCATCGACCCAAGCAACAGAACAGGGTTCATTTTTAGAATATACAATCCGAAAAGCCAAGTCAAAATATGAGGGATGCATGTTAAACAAACACCGGCAATGAAAATACTCAATCCCGCCTGTTCAACAGCGGCGAGCGCACGTGGCCCTGCGGAAATTCCTACACACGCGATAAAGAAATTCAAACCGAGATCGGTAAAAATCCATTGAGTGGGAGTCGGGATTTGTCCCCATGTAGGTTTTGTTGAGCGCAGCCAACCGAAGAAAAGACCCGAAACAAGAACTCCTCCTCCAACACCGAGAGTAAGAGGGATTCCACGGATGTTTACAGCAAGCAGCCCTACTAAAACGCCGACAATAATTCCAATTCCCACAGTTACCAGATCAGTAAGCTGAGTTTCTCGTTCGGGGTATCCGATAACTTTAACTAATTTTTCAACGTCATTTTTAGCGCCGATAACGTGAATAATATCACCCGTGTAAATTTTCAATTTCGGTGCTATAGGAAAATTATGCCCTTGACGGGTAACTCGTTGGATAAAGCATCCTTCGCCATATTGTCTGAAAATTTCATCAAGAGTTTTTCCGCTTAATTTTTTATTAGTAAGACATATGCCGAGAATCTCACCAATAAGTTGTTGCGCGCTTTTATCATCGACTTCCTGACCTATGATTTGCCATGCATTAAAGAGCCGTCTTCTATAACTGTTTAAAACAACAATGTCATTTTTTTCGAGTTTAATATCCGGAGTAATTTCATTTATAACTTTATCACCTTTTTTAATAACATCAATAGTAACCCGTTCAGGAAAAACTTCTTCAATTTCTTTAACCGTTTTTCCAATAGCAATCACATTTTCAACACGATAAGCTCTTGGAACAATCAAATTTGACCAGTGAAATGCTTCAACAGTATCCTCTTCAAAAATTGAACCGAGTTCTGCTTCAGCCTCTTTTGCGGCTTTCGGCAGGTCAACTCTCCATAGTTTTGTGAGAATTTTAAGAAGAATAATTAATCCGGCAGTTCCAAAAATATAAGTTACTGCATAAGCTACAGCAACATCAGATTTAAGGCTGAGAGTTGACGTGATTTTTCCTCCGGTAAGGTGTTGCAAAGCTCCATCAGCGGTACCGATAACAGAAGATTGAGTTAAAGCTCCACCAATAAATCCGCCTGCGTATCCTCTATTTAAGCCGAAATATTTTGCAAGAATAATTGCGGCAATTAATGCCGAAACACAGAAGAAAACAGAAATAATTATATATTTTATTCCTCCGCGTTTAAGTCCACCAATAAAATCAGGTCCTACTTTATATCCAATAGCGAAAATAAACAAACTAAAAGAAATAGTTTTCATCAAACCTAAATCATACTCAGTATGACGAAGCAGAACCGCGCCAAGAACGATAGCAACGATTAAAACACTTGTTGTTGAACCCAGTTTAAAGGTTCCGAATTTAATTTTACCAATTGCGTATCCGCTGGCAAGCGCGGCGAAAAGAATGATAGTAGGATTATTTCTACAGAGTTGAAAAACAGGATGAATTATTTCATACATGATAAGTCTCCAAAAGTTAAAGATTTTAACATCGCCCATTGGTTTTTAAGGGACGACTATTTACAGGGCACGTTCTTTGTTTATTTCTCCGCTTCCCATTCCTTTTTATAATCTTCAAGAAGTTCACTTATTGCTTTTCCAATTTTTGTATAATCATCAATAAAAAGATTTGCCTGTGAGACGCGAACAGACATTTCAGGAGCGTCAAATCCGCCGCCGTCCATTAGAACAACATCTTTCTCCTCGGCGAGTCGCCAAACGAAATCAATTGGTTCGTGATTATCTTTAAGCCATTTATCAAATTCATCACCATAACGTTTTTTTGCTAAATTGTGAATATCAATTGCTGTGTAATAACGTGCATAAGTCGGGATAACATCCGGCGGGTCAATTCCTATACCGGCATATAGCGCGTCATAACGTTCGCGAACGATGTCCTGAGCTTCTTTTTTATAGAGGTGACATTCTGTATCCAATAGCTCTGCGAGAGAGAAGAAAACCATCATTACCTGTTGAGGAGTAGATAATCCTGCTGTGTGATTTAATGCTACTGCTCGACTGTCGGCAACAAGCCGGTCAATTAATTTTAAGCTGTCAGGGTCGGTAGCGATTGATACATACCGTTCGTGCAAAGCTTTGCGTTTTTCTTCCGGCAGTTCCGCGATCATTTTATCCATAACATTATCCTGATAAATACCGATAACTCCAAGCCGCCAGCCGGTGCATCCGAAATATTTTGAGAAAGAATAAACAAGAATAGTATTTTTTGGAGCAATTGCGGCAAGAGATTTAAATCCGTTAACAAAAGTGCCGTAAACATCATCGGTAAGAATAATTAAATCTTTTCTTCTTGTGTTTACAAGTTCAGCGATTTTATCAAGAGATTCTTTCGCTATGCTGATAGAAGGAGGATTTGATGGATTTACAAGAAAAAAACCTTTGACTTCCGGATCGGCTAATTTCTCAAGTTCCGAATCAGGATATTGCCAGTTATTATTTTCATCCATTTTTACTTCAACAATCACAAGTTCATAATCATTCAAACCCGGAATCTCAAGATATGGTGAAAAAATAGGCGTGCCTATCGCAAGTTTATCCCCGGGATTCAATAAACCACTTTCCTTTAGCGTGTTAAAAAGATACGTCATTGCCGCTGTCCCGCCTTCCGTTGCAAATAAATCCATTGTTCCTTCCGGTGGCTGACTGTCACACATTGTTACGTTAAGATACGCTTGTATAATTTTTTCTGTATTTTCAAGAATTCTGTCCGGTGTCGGGTAATGATCACCAAGAATTGCGTCCACCATTTCACCAACAAATGAATCACCGTCAAGTCCAAGAGTTTCAGTTGCATATTTATATGAGTCATCTAAAAATTGAGCGCCCCTTTGACTGTCATTAATCCTGCAAAATTCTTTGAATCGTTCACCCATTCCTTTAGGATTCGGTGCGCCTGCCATTCCGGGTCGACTCATTACGAGATGAGCTTCCTGGAGAGCGAAATCACCGAAGAGGAAATATGCTTCACGAGGTTTTGTTGCTATCCAATTCGGATTTCCTCTACCTGCGTTAATCATCATTTTTTCGTGATGTGTTTGAGCCAAATCCGCGAGTTTATTTTTTAATTCAAAAGGGCTTAACAATTCATACTTTTTTTCGGTTTTTGATTCATTCATTTTTATTACCTGTTGTTATTTGTTAAATAGTTCAATTTTCAAATTAATCCAATAATCCGCGAGTCATTTCCATTGATCATATATAAAACATGATTTTAACTTTTCAATAGAAAAATCAGACTGCGACATCGCCAGCATAAGCAATAATCTTGCTTTAAATAAATCAAGCTGTCCGCCAAGCACCGCACCGATTTTTTCTAAATCTTCTCCGCCACCTATATCACCGTAAGCAGGAACTACTCCGCCCCATTCAACGCGAGTAGTAATAATAACCGGGATTTTTTGGTTGATAGCAAATTTAATCGCCGCACAAACTTTTGGATTTACATTTCCGGAACCAACCGCCTCAATAACCAATCCTTTTGCTCCTTTCTCAATGGCATAACGAATTAATGAACCATCATCACCGGCAAATGTTGTAAGCGGAACAACGTCCGGGAGTTTTTCAGGAACGGCAAACTTAAGAGTTCTGTTTTGATCGTTGTAACGTAATACTTTCCCCATCATTATATAACCGAGATAACCGTGAGGCCCTGAAACAAACGTCTGTACATCGGTTGACTGCGTTTTCTTTACATACCATGCTGAATTGATATAGTTGTTTAAAGTAACAGTAACACCCCAATTCGCGGAGTTCGGGGAACAAACTTGAATTACGGCATTCATAATATTTGCCGGGCCGTCCGGGCTTAATTCAGACGCGTTTCTCATTGCGCCGACAAAAACAACCGGTTTTTTTGATGCGACTGTTAATTCTATAAAAAAAGCTCCTTCGGCCATTGTATCTGTTCCGTGAGTTACAACTACGCCTTTAACATCTGAGTTTGTTATCACTTCATTAATTTTTAACGCAAGTTTTCTCCATATTTCAGGCGTCATATGAGAACTGTCTATGTTGCATAACGGGAAAACTTTTATTCGCGCAATGTCTGATAATCCGGGAACCGCTTTCATCAAATCAGCGCCGGAAACAGCCGGAACAGCGGCTCCTGTTTTAGGATTTATTTTTTCGGCAATTGTTCCGCCCGTAGATATAATCCAAACAAGAGGGAGTTTTTTTGCGGAGAGAATATTTGAATATAATAAGCTTATTAGTAGAAAAAAGAAAAAAGTTTTACTTAATTTCATGATATCCTCCATAGTTTTTTAAAAACATAATTGAAAATGTATAACTCAAATTACATAAATAATATCAAAAAAATGTAATTATGTCAAACGGACCAAGGCTGTAGCTGTAGGGTGTCAAGTTTATAGAAATGTCCGGTTTTGCGTTTTTTAGAAATGTCCGGTTTGTCGAGTAGGCATAATAATCTGTTTAGTAATCTGTTTAGTCTGATACTGTTTTACTGTTTAGGGTCGGACCTGGGGTGTTAAAAATAGAGGGTTTTTTCTAAATATTTTTCACACACTTTCT
>JAOZSF010000199.1 GCA_029939815.1 bacterium | reverse complement strand
AATGTTTTTTTGATATGCGCTTTGCCTGTTCGGGATCATGAGACACCCAGATTACCGCCGCATTATTTTCTGTCATATAACTATTCACGATTTCTTCAACCAATGCAGTGCTTTTAACATCCAGTCCGGCTGTGGGTTCGTCAAGCAGCAATACTTCCGGTTTATTTGTTAATAATCTGATGAGGGCGAGCCGCTGACTTTCTCCTGTTGACAATCTAGCCACATCCCAATTTTTCACATTATCCTCAAAGCCGAGTTTAGCGAATAAATGGTTTTGTGTTTTAGGAAAGTGATCACCAACATTTTCATGCCACCATCTGTTTTCGGATGGAAGCATTGCTACAATTTTCCGCCATTCAAACGGATGAAATTCCAATTGTTTTTTACCATTTAGAGAAATTTCACCGGTGTGGGGATCAATATCAGCAATAGACCGAAGGAGCAATGATTTCCCCGATCCTGATTTTCCGTAGATGCAGACACATTCACCGGCTTCGACCGATAAATTTATCGGTCCGCAGTTTCGGTAAGTCAGGTTTTCGATTTTAAGTTTAGGCATTAATATTTCTCAATTTAATCAGGAGGAAATTTGCGTTTTCACGCAAATTTATTTTCCATGTATTGGCATATCAATTCTTATTGACGAGCTTGGAAGCTCATCTTACTTTTCCGCAGCCATCGGCAGCGGCTACAGAAGGCGCCGAACAATTCCCCTTTTGTCGAAGATTCCGAGTATTCCCTCGGGAAGAAGGGCGGCAGCGCGTGAATTTCTTTTTATTTTTTAACCGTCAATTTTTTAATATTTTTGGTTTTGATTTTTTCCGGTTTTGCGTCCGTTAGCCAATCTGTCATAATATTTAAAGCTTCTGAAACGATGACGTCATTTGTTAAAGGTCGGTCATAAGGTTTAGTCAAGTCGATTTCTTTGCTGATTTTATCGGATTTATTGGTATCAGCATTCACGTTTTCGAGTAGTGATGCGATAGTAATAGTTTCTTTCTTCTTTTGTTCCTCAAATTTTTCGATGGCGTCATTAATTTCTTTAAAAGCATTATTTTCTTCAATTCTCTGCTGCGAAAGTATTTGAAGATTGCTAATGATATTTCCAGTAACTTTGTGCCATCCTTTTGAAGATTCCCCGGCTTTCTTCAGGTTTGTCAGTGAACTTTCAAGAGTTCTTGACGGAAGCGGATTAGGCATAAATTTTTCGCCTATTTCGAGAGCTGATAAAGCGGAAGGCAGAGTGATATCAGATTCCACACCTTTAATTTGCGTAGGTTTACCATCCGCAATGAAATACTCCCCGATCGTAATTTTCAGCGCGCCGAGTTTATCGGAGAGCGGCACGACCTGTTGAATGGAGCCTTTTCCGTAAGAGTGTTCCGCGCCAACAATCAGAGCGCGATTATAATCTTTAAGCGCGCCTGCAACGATTTCCGCACCGCTGGCTGTAATTGGGCTTGTGGTAATAATAAGCGGTCCTTTAAAATCAAGATCTGAGTCGGTATCCGCAAGAACTATTTTACGTTTACGTCTATCCGTAGCAATGACAATATTTCCTTTTGAGAGGAAAAGACCTGCGACATCAACAGCTTCATCCAAAGCGCCGCCACCGTTTCTCTGGAGGTCAAGAATAACGCCGTCAACGTTATCTTTATTACATTTCTCAAGGAGTTCTTTCATATCGGAAACGGCAGATCTACCCGGTTTTTGAAAAAAAGTCTTTGGTTTTGTATCAACATAAAATGAGGGTAGATCAATAATAGCAATACGTAGATTTTTGATTTTGCCGGTTTTATTAGTTTTAACAATGTCCACATATTCCATTTTGGCTGCCTGGTCTTCGAGATTTACTTTATCGCGAGTAATGGAAATAACTTTTCTTTGAATACCTTTATCGGATGACCGTGCTATTTTCAATTTTACAACAGTTCCTTTTTTTCCTCTGATAAGTTTAACAACATCTCTAAGGTCCATATCAATAATATCAACGAATTGCCCTTCTTTCCCCTGCGCCACGGCAACAACTTTATCCTCCGGTTTAAGCAGTCCGCTTTTTTCTGCGGGACCGCCCGGGGTGAGTGATTTAATAACCGTAATTCCTTCTTCGTAGCCAAGCAAAGCGCCGATACCTTCAAGAGACAGGCTCATATTAATTTCGAAGTCTTCCATATCATCTCTGCTCAAATAATTCGAATGAGGGTCAAGCGCGTTGCAAAAAGCGTTAACAAACATTGCGACTCTTCTTTCATGTGAAAGTTCATGGAATCTTTTTGTAAGGCGTTCTCTTCTTTTAACAACTTTTGTTACTGCACCTGTAAAAGGTTCACCAATAGCGATAAGGTAAGCAAGTTGATACTGGATAGCATTTTCCATTATTTTTTTTGCTTCTTTTTTATTTTTAGGAAACCCTCTTTTTTTAGGGTCGGAATAAATTTCGCGCTCTTTGTCAAGTTGCAATTCAGGATTATTCAAATAATTAAGTGCATTAGTGAATTGTTCGTCAACGCGATTAAGAAAAAGGTTGTAAGAATTTGTAATAAGCGGCCATTGCTGTTCTGAATAAGATTTCGGGAATTTTATTTTATTTGCAAAGATATCATCAACATCCGGCTGCAGAAAAAATACTCTGCCGTAATCTAATGAGTTAACAAAATTTGATAGTGTTTGTTCTGAAAGTTCCGGGGTTAGTGTTTTTTGTCTAACGTGCACCTGGAGGCATCCTGCGATAATTTGTGAGATCAGGTTTTCATTGAGAGTATCTTTTTTAACATTTGCTGCTGAGCATGAGTTAATCAAGAAAATCAAAAGAAGTATAGAAAAGAGCGTTTTATTTTTCATTTAGCAATTCCTTATATAGTATGTTTTATAGTAATTTTTTTAATTCTTCCATGACGGCGTTTTTCTTTCTGATACGAGTTTATCTGCAACTGCAAATCTCTTCTTTTTGAATCATCCATTTCACGAATGAGCAGATCTCTCAATCTGTCGATTTCAGAAGAATATGCTTTGTTATACAAAACATTTTTACAGTCTTCAATAATTCTTCGCCATTTATCATTGGTGCCTTCAAGAGATTCACTCATAATTCCGGTAATCAGTCGTGCGTCATCATCGCTTATTTCATCAATAAACGCCTGCGGTCCCCTCCAATCTCCATTTCTGTATTCGTGATACATCCGTTTTATCAATTCATGAGCGACCGGGTGTTCGATATATTCAACATCGAGATTTTCGCTTGCGAATTTAAGAGCGTCATCATTTGACAAGATTGTGGCAATTAAAGTTTCTTCAGCGTTCCCCAGTTTAATTTTATGATTAATTTTTTCGGGAGGGTTTTTATATTTTTCCTTGCGGGTTTCTTTGGCAATAAATTCATCCAATGCGTGTTCGATTCTGTTTCTGTCTGTATTAACAAAATCCGCTAATTGGTCGATATAGCCGCCTCTTAAAATATTATCATCGAATTTAGCAATAAGCGGGAAAACTTTATAGCACAACTGTCTTTTCCCCTGCGGCGTGGTAATATCTGCTTTTTTTGCAAGTTCATTCAGTAAGTACGAAAAGAAAGGAACCGCGTTATCCAATAACTCGCGAAACTTTTCCGCTCCGTGAGACTTTATAAAAGAGTCAGGGTCTTCTCCACCGGAAAGGGAAGCAATAAAAACATCTATCCCCTGCTCGACAAGAACGCTGATACTTTTAGTAGTCGCTTCCTGTCCGGCTGTATCGCCATCATAAGCCACAACAACTTTTTCGGTAAATCTTTTTAAGAGATGAGCTTGTGAAGTAGTGAGAGCAGTACCACATGAGGCAACGGTATAAGTAAAGCGGAACTGCGCGAGAGTTAACGCGTCCATATAACCTTCACAAAGGACCGCTATTCCTTTTTCTTTAATAGCGCGTTTAGTATAGAAAATAGGATATAGAACTTTGCTTTTCAGGTAAAGAGGCGTTTCCGGAGAGTTAAGATATTTAGGGTTTTCGTCTCCCAATGCTCTTCCGCCGAAAGCTATAACATTCCCCGCCAAATCCCAGATAGGAAAAATGAGTCTGTTTCTGAATCGGTCATAAACACTTGTTCCGTCGTTATTTTTCACAGCCAGACCGACAAGAACGAGTTCATCATCTGAGTATCCCTGCTTTTTCGCAGTATTTCGTAATGCATCCCATGAATCCGGAGCGTAGCCTAATCTGAATCCCCGAACGGCATCGGCGTTAATATTTCTGGAACTGATATATTCCTGTGCTTTAGCACCTTCATTAGAGTGCAGGCATTTAATGAAGAAGTTTTCAGCAAGTTTACACAAAGAAATCAGGCGGTCTTTTTTTTGTCTTCTTTTTGCCGCGAATTGATTTCCCACGGCATTCCCGCCGGTGGTTTCCATTGGCAATCCGGCTTTATTCGCAAGTTCTTCAACAGCCTCTTGAAAAGAGACGCCGTCATGTTCCATCAGAAAATTAAAAACACTGCCGCTTTTTCCGCAGCCGAAGCAGTGAAAGAAACCTTTATCAGGCGAAACGGAAAACGAGGGAGTTTTTTCATTATGGAACGGACAAAGCCCCTTTAGATTTTTTCCGGATTTCTTTAATGTAACATGTTCGCCAATAACTTTTTCGACAGGGTTTGCCTGTCGAACTCTTTCAATAAAATCTTTAGAAAAGCCGGGCATTATCAGTTATTCGTTATTCGTTAAATCCCCTCTATCAAGAGGGGTGGCGCGGAGCGACGGGGTGTGTTATTCTTCGTTATTCGTTATTCGTTAAATCCCCTCTATCAAGAGGGGTGGCGCGGAGCGA
>JAOZSF010000198.1 GCA_029939815.1 bacterium | reverse complement strand
TTAATGCCGTATTTTTCCGGTTTCCATGTTTTATCTACTTCAGCACGGATATCGTTCCACGAATTGGTTTCTGTCTGTAATTCGATTAGTTTCCAATTAGGGTCATTAATAATTTCAGTTTTATATTTCTTTCCGTTAACGAAGAAAGATATTTTGACGGGATTATTTGTAATTTCGGGATTGGAAACAAGATATAAAATATTTATTATTCCGTTTGAATCGGATTGCTCAGCCCATCTGGCATTTTTACCGGCCCATCGATAATCGAAATCGTCGTTCCATTTTTCTTTATTATAAAATCCGAAGTCACTGATTGAAACAGGGTTTCCCACTGCGATACCAAGTTCTCTTCCGTCTGAAATCCCGAAATTTTCAGGCGACATAGTTTTATCCACGCTAAAATCTATAATAACAGCTTTCTTTTTTTCATTTGTTTGAAAAAAATGTCCGCAAAATAATGTTGTTTCCTGCCACGCGTTATTCGCTATAATCAATTCTTCTAAATTGGTATTGTTAATTCCTATGTTAACAGTAACAACATCCGGCTGGCCTATGCGTAAAGGGATTTTGACATATTTACCGGTTAATGTAGTAGACAATTCAGCATTTTTTCCTGTCCACCTGTATTTTTTATTTGACATAAAACTGCCATCGTCCTGCCATTTTTCCTGTTTGTACATTCCTTTATATTTTTTCCATGACATCTTATTAAGCAAAAGGCCAAGTTTCCTTTTGTCATTGTTCATACCAAGAGTAGATGCTTTCCATGTTCGACTGACATTAACGGAAAAATCGATATCTTTATTTTGCAATTTAGGATCGACCTGTATTTTCATGGAATGCCAGTCATTATTTTTAACAATGATATTTGTAATATAATTTCCGAGTTTAAAAAGAACCGAAACGGGATTTTTTTCTATGTCGGGATGAAGCGCGCAATACTTTTGTTCGAAAAAGATTCCTTTGCAATTTACTTCTTCTGACGAATCTTTTTTTGAATATCGAACTCTTTTAACGTTCGGATCCGGCCATTTCTCCCATTGATAGAAATGAGATTTATCATTCCATCCGAAGCGTTTTTTTTGTTTTTCCAAAGATAGTTTTGATATTGTCACGCTGAAATAAATTATGCAAATAATAAAAATAAATAAACTTAAATATTTGGACTTGGTTTCAAAGTGCCATTTCTCTGGAGAAACAACAAACGGCTGCGCCAGACATATCCAGAATAGACATTGGATTTCGTGAGCCAGTGTATGCATACCGAATAAAAAAACGATAAGCATTGCCGCAATACCAGAACCAATAAAGATCCAATATGTAAACAGCCCGGCTTTATGCATAACGCGCCACCACTTTTTAAACCAGATACCAAATATGAGAAAAACAACTGCGAGAGTGATTAGCCCTTGTTCAGCCCCTATTTGCAAATAATAATTGCACGCGTTATCCGGGACATAGATGAGTTCTTTTGTTAATTTCCTGTAGTTTGGCAATTCAGTAATAAAACTTCCCAGACCGATGCCGGTAAGTGGAAGTTCGTTCATCATTTTCGCTGCGATTTTAGCATAAACCCCCCGGTCTTTTTTTATATTTATATATATATCGGCCATAGATTTAACATCCATTTTCACTAATCGGTGTCCGAGAGTTGTTTTTGACAATTTTGGATTATTTTTAACCGAATGGATTATATTCGGGATAGAGAAAACAGCGAAAAAAACTATGCTGATATAAAGAGCGAAGAAAAAAGAACAAAGAATTCTATATTTCGGGAGTGAAATTTTAGACTTAAGTTTCTCAACCTGTTTAACCAAAAAAATGGTTAACGCGAAGAAAAGGAAGAGCACGATTCCGGCAATTGACATTCTTGAACCGGAACTTCCAATGAATATCATATAATAATAAACGAATCCGCCACCGAGTGCAATTGCAGGTAAAATGAGCCATCGGCTTAATGAAATCAAAAGAATAATTGCAGCGAAAACCATTGGGACAGCCAGAATCAAATAACTGCCCAACGCGTTTGGATCGAAAAAGGTTGCGTTAATGCGGTTCATCCAGGGCCATATATAAAATTTGTGAGCGCCGAACCACACATCTTTTCTTTGAATAAACCCAACTACAAGAGGGGCAACAGATCCAATAAAAAATGGAGCGAAAATGTATTTTAATAACCAACCCCGCCAGATATTTTCATTTTTCTTTATTTTTAACCACGAAGCCTGACATAGCGCTAAAAATAAAAGCGGACCTGTAAGATAATTCGTCAAAGTCCAGATGATATTTTGTTTTGCTGTGCTTGCGGTTAAACCGTCGATATTTACAACATGGTCAATCGTATTCCATCCATTAAACAAGTTAAGACCGGAATATCTCCATAAAGTAACAGCTGCGCTGAGAATTGTCAGCCCCATAAAGATATTCAAAGGAGTTCGCAGAAGATTTGGCTGTAAATCTTCTTTTCTTAAAGAAGTTCTGAGCCATACCCCGAAAACGAAGGCAAGTGCGGGAATTAACGCTGCCGGACCAAAAACGCCGATAGTTATTTTTGGATTTATTTTATTAAAAACAGTGAGAGAAGAGGTTGTAATACCGGGGAGGGTTAAAATAGTTAAGAATAACCCCCACGCCGGAAAGAAAAAAGAGAGCAGGAAAACAATTGACTCTAATGAAATAATAAAAATAAGAAACGCGGGCTGGCGGGGTAATGCCCACCACTGCAGCCAGACGAAACCGAAAATACATAGGCAAAGGATGAACAAATCCACCCATTGGGGGAATAGTCCGAGAAAGCCTTTTTTATTTTCGTTATTTTCCATATTTTGCGACTAATTTGTATAGTTTTTGTTGTTCGGAGGAAATTTGACCTAAAAGTCAAATTTATTGTAAAGATTTTCAAATTGTTCAGTTAAAACTAATTTTCAATCAACAAAAAATGTTGATTGAATTGTCATATTTTATTAAAAGCTTTGTTTAATTTGTGGTAATCCGTGAAATTAATGTTTTTTCAGCAAATTCGCGGTAACTGCTCCCCGGAAGGCATATCAATAATTCTCCGGCTGCCGTATTCGGTAGTTAAAACGACTTTTCCCGGATTTCCCGGGGATGTAATTGTGCCGATTTTTTGTGCTGTTTTGCTAACTTCATATTCTTTTAAAAATGATAACATTTCTTCAGAATTTTCGTCAGGGCAAATTATAATAAATCTTCCCTCATTTGCAAGATAAAGAGGGTCAAGTCCTAATATTTCCGCCGCGCCGCGAACTTCCCCGGTAACCGGAATCTTTCCATCCTCGACTTCAATATCAAATCCCGTTTGAACCGCCAGTTCATTTAAAACCGCTGCCACACCGCCGCGCGTTGCATCACGCATCCACCGTACATTCGGGAATTTTTCAGTTAAAGCGGAGGTGACATTGCTTAAAACAGCGGCATCGCTTTTCAACTCTTTTTCAAACGGAAGTTCAGCTCTCGCGGCAAGAATTGCGACACCGTGATGGCCGATTGTTCCGCTAACGATTACCGCGTCACCTGACTGCACGGAATTCCACCCGGTTGGTATTTTTTCTTTTCTCCAGCCGACTCCGCTTGTGTTAATATAAATTTTATCTGCCTGTCCCGGACCGACAACTTTTGTATCCCCGGTAACGATTTTAACTCCGGCTTCATCGGCGGTTTTTTTAATACTGATGATGATTTTTTTCAGAGATTCGATTTCAAAACCGGCTTCAATTATTAGTGATAAAGATAAAGCATCCGGTTTTGCGCCCATCATAGCGAGATCATTAACGGTTCCGCAAACGCTCAGGTGACCGATATCGCCGCCCGGGAAAAAAATAGGTTGAACGACGAAAGAGTCGGTAGTAAAAACAAGTTCGCCGCCGCGATTTTCAAGAATCGCGCTGTCATTTTGTTCGCGCAGGATTTTATTATCAAGCTCAGGCCGGATAATTTTTTGGAGCAGTTCCTGCATTTGAGTTCCTCCGCTGCCGTGAGCGAGGGAGATATTTTTTTCAGATTTAGAAGTCATGTATTAATTAACGAATTATCATTTATTAATTTTTTATTTTTCTATGTATATTATTAAATTATATTATACCAAAAACGAAAAAAAACGGGGTTAAAGATTTTTGTGTATTTTTTTATCTCGGTACTTTCTAATTAAAAACAGGCTTCTTTATCACTTTTACTACTTCTCCATTTATCATATATGAATTAAAATCTTCATCGTCAATGAATATCGGAGGGTGATTTTCCGTTGATTCGGATAGTAAAACATAACAATCGTTCACTCTGTCGCGCGCGAATCGTTTTATATTCGCGCAACCGTCGATAATCGAAAGGACATAATCGCCGCTTTTAGGATTTTTATTTTCCGCGTCAATAATCACGAAATCACCTTCTTCGATTGATTTACCGGCGATATTTGCCATA
This sequence comes from bacterium, assembly GCA_029939815.1. Classification (GTDB taxonomy): domain Bacteria; phylum Auribacterota; class UBA3054; order UBA3054; family B51-G9; genus B51-G9. The sequence continues at coordinate 372 of JAOZSF010000198.1, read as the reverse complement.
TTCATAGAGTTGCCTTTTGCTTTTACACAAAAAAGATTTTTCTTTTTTTTAATAACGGAAGTGGAAACTTTTAAATATCCCTCAATGTATTCATCAGCAAAAGCCGTTGCGGGACCGCAATCAGCCAAGCCAAGAATCGGGATTGAAAACATCTTTGTATTTTTAATTATTCCCGCGCTGCCTAATTTTATAATTTTCTTTTTTTCATCAATTGTGATGAGTTTTTTTTTGGCAAGCTGGGCTAAATGATGTTTTATTTTCTGCGGATGTTCCACACCGACACGCCGGCCGATTTCTCTGAAAGAGAGGGGTAGCTGTTCGCAGTTCGAACACAAATCTAATAATTTTCTTTGTATGTCATGCATGATTATT
>JAOZSF010000197.1 GCA_029939815.1 bacterium | reverse complement strand
TGAAAACGAATTATGAAAAAGGAGGGGCTTTACTTGTAACGATAGTGATTATTATGAGTATGGTTCTTGCCAGTGCCGTTGCAATGGTACGTTGGAGTCGAAATAATTATAAGTGTTCCGTAAGAGAAACTGAGAATTCGCGGGCTTTTTATATCGCCGATTCAGGAGTGCAATACGCTTTAAAACGAATAATCTCTGATGCTTCCACATCTGTTCTTGATCTGAATGAAATTTCAAATAATTTTATGTCAATTGTGAATTCATTGGTACCAAGCAATGAATTTCAAATTTCAAAATTTACATTGGTTGAGACTTCAACAAATGGAGTTAACCCTTTTGGTATAAACGAAATTTTTATATTGGAAAAGCTGTACGAAGTCACCTGCCAAGTGACAAATCTCAACAATAAAGTACCCGGAAACTATGCTGAAGTATCCTGCCAACTCGGTGATTTTTCAGTTTCACTTTTTAAGTTCGGACTTTATTATCAAAATATGGAAATGGAAATATATCCCGGTTCAAAAGAAATGAGAATCGGCGGCCGTACTCATAGCAATAAAGGAATATATTTAGGCCCACAAAATTGTGTTCGCTTTCTCGGACCCGTTACATCGGCAGATGGAATCTATCACGGCGGAATTCCGGGTAAAGACGTAGGATGGGGAACGCGAACCGGGCATATATATATACCACCTGAGGAAGTTAAGCCGGGGTATACATATAATTATAAAGATGTTGACGGCGATGGAGTCAAAGAAGTATTTTTTGATATGCGAACGAACAAATATTATTATTGGGTTACAAACAAATGGAATAGAAGAATTTACAAAAAATGGACAGCAGACTATATTGACAGTTACGACCCTGAATGGGCACTGAAAGCTGAAGAAACCTGGGGGAAAAATGCCCAGACAGTCGACCACAATATCTCATCTATTCAACTTCCTTTTGAAAACTCTTTAGATGATACAAGAGTTTTAATTGACCCTGATCCCCGAACAAACGAAGCGTACGAGATAACAAAATGCCGGTTTGAAAACAAGGCAGGATTGGTTCTCACTCCGGAGGGTGATTTATACGAGCAAACCGGTGAAATAACTAATGCTGAATACACCACACGCGTTTTTATTGATAATATAACCAATCTTAACTGGGTAATAACAACAAACCAATTTTTCAACCGTCGTAATATGGGTTATTATACCAACGATCCGAATTTAGGAGTGGTCAAACCAACCGATATTGACATAGAAGAATTTTCAGATTGGTTAGATACTCAACCATCATTATCTTTTAAGGACTCTAGTTCCGACAGAGCCGGTATTTTTTACATTCACCGAAGCAACACTCTTGGCCGGGCTGTAAGATTATTTAATGGTGAAGAACTTTACGACACATCCGCCGGGCTTACCATTGCCACTCCTAATCCCATGTACACTTGGGGCGATTATAACACAAAAATAAACGGGTCAAGTGGAACAAACCGCCCTGCTCTCATTCTTTCAGACACAATAACAGCATTATCGGTAGATTGGGAAGACGAGGATAATCAGATATGGCCTGCTAATGTTCTCAATCCAAAGGTACATCCCAAGCCCAGTTATTACTGTACTCCTGCTGATGACACAACAGTCAACTCGGCGATTTTTTCCGGTAGTGCGGAACCACAGGCTAATGAGTTTCAGGCAACCGGCGGAGTACAAAATTATATTCGTTATCTTGAATATTGGGGGGGGTGTAAATTCGAAGCCAACGGTTCAATAGCATGTTTATGGACCGCTGAGCAGGAATGGCAGACAAAAAACAGCGGACGGGGTGAGATTAAGCCGAAATATCGAAAGTTTCCTTCATATAGATATTTTTTATATGATGAAAGTTTAGACAAACGGCCACCACCAGGTTTTGATAATTTTTACACTTACAGCATTCTAAACTGGAAAAGAGTTCATTAAAACGATACGATGAAATAATATGAATATAAAAAAAATATATATAATTTATTTATTTATAATTGTTTGCTCAACCTCTTTCGCGGAAAAACCGGCCGGCATCCTTGTCGGTTTCGGTAACAATAAATACAAACAAATCAACTGTCCAAATGGCACTTTCATAGACGTTGCCTGTGGAAAAAAGCATACTCTCGCGCTCAAACCTGACGGTTCTATTGCCGCATGGGGTGATAATTCATTCGGTCAAACAAATTGTCCTAACGAGAAAGATTTTACTAAAATCGCAGCGGGTGCAAAACATTCCGTTGCAATCAAAAACGGTATTCCTTATTGCTGGGGCGACAATTCAAAAAAACAACTGGCAGCTCCTAAAGTTAATGATTTAGTCGAAATATCTTCAACTCTTAATTTTACACTCGCGTTAACACGTAATGGCAAAATCGTGGGATGGGGAGATAATATTTGCGGGCAATTAGATTATCCGATATACACGGGTTTCCGTTCAGTTGCCGCAGGGGGATTTCACGGTGCGGCGGTTCGGAACGATGGTATTATTTTCGCCTGGGGCGACACAGACGACGATGGTATTTTATTAGAATGTCCTTCCGGAACAAATTTTGTCGCTGTTGCGGCGGGATTAGAACACACTATTGCATTAAGGGATGATGGCTCTATAGTCAGCTGGGGCCTTAACGTTTACGGGCAAACGAATTGTCCTCCGGGAACAAATTTTGTCGCTATTGCTGCCGGTGATTTTAACAGCATGGCTATGCGGTCAGACGGAACAGTTGTTGCTTGGGGATATAATCGTGACGGGGAATCGAACATTCCGCCTGAAAATAAATATATCAAACTTTCTGCCGGCAGAAAACATTCTGTTTTATTAAAATCTGTTAAATCACAAGTTAAAGCTGTTAATTTAACTTTATAACTAATAAAAAATTTAAAATGAAAAAATATCTTTTTATGACCTTTGTTGCGTTAATTACTTGTTTCATCTCGAACGCCGAAAATGAAAATTCAGGACTCATAAATGAATGGGGTAAAATGTCAACCGATTGGCTGACAAACAAAATTTATGTTACCGTAAGCGCAGGCAAAAATTATAGCTTGGCACTTACCACAAACGGTGTCATTGTCGGTTGGGGAGATAACGATGACGGACAAACAGACACACCTGAAGGTTCTAATTATTTCGTAATTTCTGCAGGAAACAGACACGCCGCCGCCATTAGAAATAACGGCTCAATTGTTGCTTGGGGGAACAATGAAGAAGGTGCTACAAATGCTCCTCCGGGAAATGATTTTGTCAATATCAGTTCCGGAATCGATTTCTCACTTGCCATAAAAAATGACGGCTCGATTGTCGGTTGGGGAGCAAACGGTGATGGACAAACAGACGTACCTGAAGGCTATGATTTTAAAAAAGCAACTGCCGGCGGAAGTTTCGGACTTGCCTTGAAAATAGACGGTTCGCTTGTAATCTGGGGCTCAGAAAATGATCCGGATTTATACGATGCATTAACAAACATGCCTTCGGGAAATGATTTTATCGATATAGACGCGGGATACGACCACTGCATCGCAATTCGTTCCGATGGAACTCCGGTAGCCTGGGGCGGAAACGACTTTGGTCAAACTGATATTCCTGTCGGCACTATTCTTTATGAAGTTGCCGCAGGTGCATGGCATAATATAGGAATAAAACTTGACGGAACACTCATCGGCTGGGGAGCAAATTCGAAAGGTCAAACTGACTGCCCTCAGGGAAACACTTTCTTAAAAGTCGGTGCCGGAAGACAGCACAGCCTTGCAGTGAATTTTTCAGGTTTATCTGCTCAAATCCTTGCCGACAAAACTATTGGATTATATACTTTGCCGGTTCAGTTTCTCGCCGGCACAAGCGGGACAAACGCAAATAATATTTACTATAGTTGGGATTTTGAAGACGATGGGATTATTGATATTGAAGGCTGGGGAGTAAATTCTCCTACAAACTTTTACACAAATGGAATTTATTCTGTAAGACTTTCTGTTAGCAATGAGGAAAATGATACCGCTTATAATCTTAAAGAGAATTATATTAATGTTATGAACCAAGGTGTTGATGCCGATTTTTATGCTAACGCGATAACAGGCGTGATTCCTTTTTCTGTTCAGTTTAATGACCTGTCAGCTAATGTTCCGCAATATTGGTCATGGGATTTTGATAATAACGACAGCATAGACAGCACAGCTCCAAATCCAAGTTATACTTATTCTTCTACAGGCACTTTTTCTGTTTCTTTGCTCGTAAGCAATAATTTCGGAGCCGGCAGCGGTTCTTCTTTTGATTCGATTACAAAGCAAAATTATATAGTTGCAGTTCCGGCAATATCAGCTTTATTTTCTGTCGATAAAACCAAAGCATCGACCGGTGAAACAATTAATTTCACTGACCTGTCAATTAATGGTCCTAATTACTGGAAATGGGATTTTAATAATGACGGCACAATTGACAGCACAAATCAAAATCCGTCTTTCGCATATTCAACTTCCGGCTATAAAACCGTAAAATTAATCTGCGGGAATGAATTTTCTGTTGCTACAAATACTCAATTCAACCTCATTACAATTACAACCACAAATCATTCGCTTTATGTTTGGAAATCCGGCGGCAGCGTCCCTCCCTTTGATTCATGGCTAACCGCTGCGACAAATATTCAGGATGCAATTAACATCTCACTTCCGGGAGCCGAAATACTCATTTCAAATGGTGTTTATTCTTCAGAAGGTTATTCTGCGGAAGGAACAAATGTTTTCTCATCAAAACACAAGCTTAAATTTACCGGATGCGGAAATGTTACAATTGATGGAAAAAATATAATGCGGG
>JAOZSF010000196.1 GCA_029939815.1 bacterium | reverse complement strand
GCTTTCAACAGATTTTTTGATCCGGAATTTTCCCATGCGAGTTTTTCAACACGTTCTCGAGCAATATTGCCGAGATTATTTCTTAATTCGGGATTTTCGATTAGTTGGATTATTTTTTCCGCGAAATCTTTTTCATCACCGGATGCCGCGTATAAAGCCGATTCCCCTGCCGTGAATCTGTTTTCCGGTAAATCAAACATAACCTGCGGTAATCCGCACGCCATATAATCCATGACCTTAAGCATAGTTGAATAGTCGTTCATCGGCCCCGACAAATCCGGAGTAACTCCAAGGGAACAGTCGGTCAATTCAGCAAGCATTTCCTTTCTTGGAACAAAGCCGCAAAAGTTAACGTATTCATCAATTTCAAGTTTATGTGCGAGTGAAATCAGATTATTGAATTGCGGTCCGCCGCCCATTAGAACAAGACGAAGTCTTTTATTAAGGTTTTTAATTGCATAAGCGATGGATTTCAGCAAAATATCTACGCCGTCCTGTTCAGCCATAACGCCTACATAAGCGATTTTAGGAGTATCGTTAGATTGGTTGTAAAGAATATTTTTTTTCGGCAATTCTGCTAATTGCGGACCTGTTCTGACAACGAAAATCTTATCAGGTTTGCATTTGTTTCTTTTGAGAGCAATTTCACGAAAACTTTCATTTGTTGTAAGAACCGCATCGGCAAACTTATGAGAAATCCATTCGTTAAGCATTAAAAGTTTATAAGCGAATCGATGAACAATCGACATTTTTTGTTGATTGCAATCGCCGATTTTTGCTAATAGAATTTCAGGGGATAAATCGTGATGATCATAAACGAATTTAACGCCGAACAATTTCCAAAAGAGACCGATTATCCAGATTAAATCCGGCGGATTACAGGCGTGAATAATTTTAAATTTATTTTTTCTGAATATTTTTATAGAGAGGCGGATTTCATGCCATAACGCAACGGTGTATTCCCATAAATAATACCAAAGTGATTTTCCTTCTGCGGGAAGAGTGTGACGATAAACCGAAATGCCTTCAACCTCGAATTCTCCCGCCGGATATTTATCGGTAGCCGGCGAGATGACGGAGATTTGATAGCCGCTGTCCCGTAAAGTTTTTGCAATCAGCCATACGCGATAATCAAGCGGAACGGGTAAATTTTCTACGACGATAAGGATATGCATGTCAGGTGTCACCCCGCATTCGCCGGGCGCTTACGCGGGTTTAAGGTTTAAGGTTTAAGGAAATTCAAATCAAAGATTTGAATTTAGTATTCACTTCATCATTGGGCGTTCCGTGTTCGATATTGGATATTCGGGCCCGGCGTATGCCGTACAGTTGTCAGGTTTTTTCTATAAATAGTTCGGTGAAAATATTATCGAATCCAACCACTTTTCCTTTTGCGACAATTGTAGGTGAAGGGACTTTTTCACCGAGGATTGGAGAGAACCATCCCAATGGCGGATCGGTTTCACCGCAAGCCACGCGGGTTTTAAAATGTGAAGAAAATTTAATAAAAAGGTTATAATCAGAACCACTGATTTTAAACAGGCAGGAAGATTGTTTAATTACTTTTCTGTCAGGGTGAACATGAAAAAAAAGTTCGACATTATATGTTCCGTTTCCCACGAGTTCATCTCTGATGATCCATTTTTCCAGCATTGGATGCCACGACAGTTCTCTTCTGTGTTCAATCACCATATCATCACGATAATATCCATCATGTTCCGCTTTAATATCCAACTGGTCGTTACTCATAACGACATGATCGGTATGGACATAATATTTATCTGTCCATAGGAACGGACCTTTAATTTCAGCTTGATTGAGCCCATTAATCATTAAAGTATTATGAGCGCTTGTGCCTTTGAAATAATTCCGCCATTTTTCTTCGCTGTGATATGCGTAAGTTCCAGGGTCAATCAGCACGGGTTCATTATTAATGGCGAGAGTAAAAGAGAGTGCATCGGCATGTCCATGAGCCGCGAGATTACCATAACCAAGGTCTGCAAGATTCATACACAGATTAACATTAAGTTCAGATCCCAAGGAACTTTTCCATATTGCATATCCGCCGTCTTCAAAATAAGTGGAAGAGCCTTCATTTTTTGCAAGGATTTCTGTACCGCAGTATAATTCGGCGGGACCGGCAGTTGATTGGATTGAGCTCAGATTTTTCTGACTGGCAATTGAGCGAGCAGCGTCAGCAACATAAGAATAATATTTTTCCGACCGAGGAATTATTCCTGACGCGACAGCATTATCCGAGTCACCGATATCCGGGATAGAATTTGTATTTATAGCTATGGCATCGAGGAAAGCGCCCATTTTCCTGATTTCTTCCGATAATTGTTCTCTGATAACATTATCGAAGTGATAAGCATTAATTAAAAGTTCAAGAACGAATGCGTGATAAGATGTTGACTGTTCTTTATTAACGCCGTCATAAGATATTTGTTTTCTTGTTTCCGTTTTAAGAATATCACGGCATGTTTTTTTGTGATCTTTGTCAGAAAAAAGTTGCGGCCATGTGTCCACTGCGGCAAGCACGCCGACAGCTTCAGCAATTATATGATTATTTGCGCTGGAATATTGTGCCCAGTGGGTGTCAATATAATGAACATGCTGCTTGATAGAAAGCATCCACGAAGCCAGAAAGTCATCCGAACAATTTCCGGGTCGTCCATTTGCAAATAAAAAGCGGAACAGCCATGACCATGTTACAAGTCGAATTCCGGCCTCGATACCGGTTGACCAAGCCGGTCCAATAGGATACGGGCAATCATTAAGCCAGCTTTGCAGCTGAGTTATTATTACATCAGCGTATTTTTGATTTCCCGTTGCAAAGTAAGAGATAGCCGGCGGCATAAGATGCTGATGTCTGTTAAGCCACCATATAAACATAATATCTCCCCCGCGTTCAGACTTACGGTAATTAAGTTTTGCCGTATCGATTCTGGGACATTCGATTTTATTAGCATAATCAATGAACCAGTTAACCGGATTATCAAGCTGCAGATTTTTATTAAAGAGTGAAATTTTCCCATTGCAAACATCGTCGGCGTTTTTGATAAGTTCCTTTAAATACGAATCTGATATCGGCTGTTTATCAAGAGTAATGGGCCTGCAACCTATAAAAGTATTTGCGAAACTCAGTATTTCCGCGGGTGAAGCGGTAAGTTTTTCGTTTTTTATAGCTTTGCAGACAAGCGGCTCCATAAGCTTTCTTTTAACGCGAAGTATCACTTCTTTAAAAGACATTGCGGCAAGTCTGTCAATATACCATTTTGTAGATTGTTTGTCGGACATAGGTTCGTTAATCGTTATTCGTAAATAGGTTTAAGGTTTAAGGTTTAAGGAAAATCCCCCTAACCCCCTTTAGGAAAGGGGGAAAGAGACAACGGCTCTGAATTTTCCATTTTTAGTTCTGGGAATAGAGTTCACATAATTAAATTCAACGTTTACATTTTCACCTACTCTCAGGAGAAAATTTTCCAGAATAAGATTTTCATCTTTTTTAGAATAAGAGTTACCGCGAACAACTTTTATTTCAGTTTTTTCTAAACTGCGCTGAATAATTTGTGCGGCAATTATATTATTAACCCCTTTAAACACATGATCCAGTCTTCCTATTTTTCTTCCATCGGAAGTGATAAACAAATCGTCAATCCTGCCTATAATCTTTCTGCATCCCGGACCGTTTTTACCACATGCGCATCTATGCTGCCGACCAAATGGGTCAACTGCGATATCCCCTGTGCGATATCGAAGCAACGGCATAGAATTATTTATGAATCCAGTTGCGACAATTTCATAAGTATTGTCTCCGAGTGGAATATATTCAGTATAGCCATAATTAATGTTTTCGTGGTAATATCCTGCAGAGCAAGTGGTCATCCAGGCAACTCGCTCGGCATTTCCATAATGACCATAGACCGGCCCGATGAATTTCTCTATAACATCTTTTTGCGATTGAAAAATGGTTTCTGAAGCGAGAAAGACAGCGTTTAAATTAAGTGGGTTGATATTATTTCTTCTCATAAAATCCGCGATAACAAAAGCGGAACTGGGATAAGCGGAAACGAATTTAGCGCCGGTTTTTTTTATTTTATTAATGTACCACGGAATCGTCTTATCAGAAAGATGATATGATGACAAAATATTTTTTTTGAAAACATAGTCTCTAATTCCATAAGGAGGCTCCGAGCGGTTGACAGGAACAACCATGGTGCCTCTAAGTTCGATCATTTCATTATCGGATTTCCATCCTCCGGTATTATACCATGAGAAAAAATTCGCCTGTTCACGCGCAATAGAAAGAATATTGCGCCGAAGTTTTAACGGCGTTCCTGTTGTACCGCTTGTATATGCAGACGTAGTAAATAAGGAATTAGCCACGAAATCTTTGGTTTTGGTTCGTAATAATTCTTTATCAAGATATGGGATTGTTTTCAGCCATTCAACAGGATTATCAAATCTGGGCAAAGAATCGAAAATTGAAGAATAATATTTAGTTTTTGCGGCTGCAACGAGTGTTCTCTCCAAAAGATTGAGCTGCATCGCCCGTTGCTCACCCAAACTCATATTGTCGAATTTTTTGATTTCATTCATCGCTTTATGAAACCAAAAACTTCTTTTAACAACAAGTTTGGCAAGCATCTTAATATTATGAGAGATAGTGCTCATTCGTTATTCGTTATTCGTTATTCGTTATCCGTTATCCGTTAAAATCCCCTCTATCAAGAGGGGTGGCGCGGAGCGACGGGGTGTGTTAATAGTTATCCGTTATCCGTTAAAATCCCCTCTATCAAGAGGGGTGGCGCGGAGCGACGGGGTGTGTTAATA
>JAOZSF010000195.1:2009-4837 GCA_029939815.1 bacterium | reverse complement strand
TGCTCAAATATTTTCGCTTTCGATTACTCGGTTACTAAATCATCAGCATCGTTTGAAACAGGAACTTTCTCTTTCGCAGTTAGCGAGTTGAACACAAAAGGCGGCGGTACAATCTCGTTTAGTATTAGCGGGCAGGTAACCACGAGTGTCAGCAGCGTAACCTTAACTGTTCCAACTATTGTTGATGGCGGCAGTGATGTAATTCTTATCAATGATCTTGACGCCAACAACACGCTGACCCTAAAAAATATTACAATATCATCCGGTTCGGATATTCGGGCGTTTTCCGGTGGTGAAATGGAATATACAACCATCCATGGCAGCGTAGATTTTCGTGGGGACGGCGCCAGTAACACAATTAAAACTTGTGATTTTATAGGTGGTTACGGCACTTTTGGTTCAAATTATACACTTAACACTTTTTGCTCTTATTCAAATGCTGTGATTATTTTAAAAGAATCTTGTAAAATGAATTGTTTTTCCACAAGCTGTTATGGAAATAATACTTTGAGTTTGTACGATTATAATGCGGTGGACGGTCTTGGAAACTTTGACGTAAACATTCAAGGAGAATTAAATTCAGTTTTTAATTCCGAATTGAGAAGATTTAATGTAAACGGTGATTACAATGATTTTTCCGGAAACACAATTGTTTGCGACGGTTATGCGAATAAATTTGTAGGAAATAATAATACCATTCAAAGCAATAATGTTTCATCAATCACATCTTCTTATCAGTATATTAAAATCGAGGGAAATGCTAATTTTGTAAAACACAATAATTCAACAATCGCATTTTTTGTAAAAGGTGACACAAATGAATTTCATTACAACACAGTTTTAGACACAGTTGACAACTCACTCATAGAAAAGTTTGAGGGTGATCACAATGAAGTTCATTATAACACTTTTGCATCGGCTATGGATAAATCGGTTACGATTTTAGGGACATCAAATGAATTTTACTACAATAATTCTTTCTCAAATAATATCGGATTACTAATTAACGGAGATTATAATGAGGTCTATGGAAATATTATCGGAGTTAGTAATGTTAATTTTGATGTCGGAAATAATCAGGGTATAAAAATTGAATCAGGATGGTTTAATAAAATCGGAAGTGATGATGACCCTTCATACCAAAACTTTATCGCCGGAAATGACGGCAATGGAATCGAAATCGAATATGGCGGGAATAATGAAATCGTTAATAATAATATCGGGTTAGATGTTGATGACAATAACTACGGGAATTCTGCTCATGGGATTTATCTTAATAATACTGTAAGTAATATAATTAAAGGCGGGAATTATATTTCAAGAAATCTTTTTAACGGAATTTACAGTTACAGAAGTTCAGTATCGGAAATCCATGGAAATTATATCGGTGTTTCGCCAATTGGCAATAATTCCGGTAATTGGAGAAATGGTATTTTTCTTGATAGAGGAAAAAAATCCGATGTTTATAATAATGAAATAGCTGCAAATGACGAGTTCGGAATTAAACTTTATCAGGAATATTCTGAAGTTTACCAAAATAAAGTTGGAGCTCCGGGACAAGAAGCTAATAAGTCAGGAGGAATTTATTATGGCTCAATTACGAATTTAATGATCGGAGAGTTTGAACCGAGTTACAGAAATATTATTGTTAGTAATGATGGTCCGGGAATTTATATCACAGGTTATATGAAAGATTCATACATTGCGGGGTCTGTCGTGGGATTGTTGGAAGATGGAACCTTATGCGGAAATGCTACCGGGATTTATCTAAGAAAAATTACAAGCGGTGGGATGATTATCGGAACAAATTTTGCCGAAAATGTTATCTGCGGTTCAAAAGGCGCCGGATTAGTTATTGATGGTGTCGGGGGAAATATCCTCCAAAATAATTATATCGGAATCGATACAAACGGAGTAAGACAACCGAATTTTATCGGTGTTCTTATCACAAATTCTTCAGATAATATAATCGGAACAGCGAACGATGAATTTTCAAGAAATTATATCTCCGGAAATGATGGGAACGGGTTGGAATTTAGAGATAGATGCGTTAATAATATCGTGAAATATAATTATATCGGAGTCGGACTTGATGGCGATAATAACGTTTATAACGGCGGTAACGGTATTTTTGCAACGGGGCATTCTTCTTATGATGTTGAAGAAAATTATTTCTCTGAAAATATTATCGGCTTTAACAAAAAAGACGGTATTCATCTCGGCGATGATGCCGAAAAAAATTACGTTGACGGTAACTTTATCGGTATAAGTTCCGATGCGGGCAAAAGCATTGGGAATGAAGGTAACGGGATTTTTATCAATGAACGTTGGAATGAAATTGGACTGAAATCAGGAAATTTTATCGGCGGAAACGGCAGCAACGGGATCCTCATTGTAGATTCTGATTTTAATAAAATAAGAAAAAATTTCATCGGGGTTTATATTACAGGTTCCTTTACAAAAGCGTTCCCAAATCTCGCTAATGGAATCGCAATAGTTGACGGTGCAGGTTTCAATCGTATTGGTGAGACAAACACTTTAAATAATCAAAATTATAATATTATCACCGCAAACAAGGGGAATGGAATTTATATTGAACGGGCGGGATCAGATATTCAGAATAATTATATCGGAATGACTCAGGATAAAGATTTGTCCATTCCGGTAAATGGAAAAGCCGGAATAGCTATTTACAAAGGATCAGCTTGGATTGGCGGACTCGATGCCGGAAAAGAAAATTATATTGTTGGGAAAACAGGAATTTTAATTGATGACTCTACTGCTTCTTTATACAGAAATAATATCGGTTTTTCTTCCGGTGATACTAA
>JAOZSF010000195.1:0-1909 GCA_029939815.1 bacterium | reverse complement strand
GATTCTGACACGATAAAAATTCGAGATAATTATATCGGCTATAAAAATCCCGCTCAAATAGAAAAAGGGAATCGAGAGTTTGGAGTTAAAGTTTCTAATGGGAAAAATATTAGAGTTGAAGGTGAAAATTTTATTTCCGGAAATAATGGGCATGGTATTGAATTACTAAATTCCAAAAATTCTGTTGTTCAATATAATACTATCGGTATCTTAACTAATGAAACCGACCGATGCGGAAATAAAGGCGATGGCATCCGATTAATCAATTCCGAAAATATTGTTGTAGGGGACATTGGCAGAAATATTATCGCCGGATGCGGTGGGAATGCTGTTATTATTTCCGGTGGAAAAAACAATGAATTTTCTTCTAACAAAATCGGCGTTGAAAAAACCGGGCTGATAGCCATCACAAATGCCGGCTCGGGTATTATTATCGAAAACTCTTCGGATAACGAAATTTCGCAAAATATTATCTGCGGTAACGGCGGGGATGGTGTTTGCATTTCCGGTTCTCTCTCTTTTGCGAATAGTTTGCTTGCTAATTATGTTGGAATTGGTAATGATATAGAAACCATAATTCCTAACAAAAAATGCGGAGTGAGAATTATTGATGCTCCGGAAAATTTTGTCGGAAAACCAACATGGGGAAATATGATCTGCAGCAGCGGAGATGATGGAGTTATGATTGAAGGTGTTGGTTCTTCAAATAATTTCGTCTTGGATAATTATATTGGGATTAGCTATAATTTAAAAATAAAAGGAAATGATGGGAATGGGGTTCATATCCTCGATGCTGCCAATTGTGCTGTTAGCAAAAATATTATTTGCGCAAATGGAAAATCAGGACTTAAAATCGCTGATTCAACTGCGGCTAATCTTGCTAAAAATAATCTCATTGTAAATAATGATATCGGCTATTATAATAATTATAATCAGGCAAACGCTTTAGACGGTATAGAAATTTATAAAGCTTCTTATAATTATATCGGGTTGAGCAATGTTGTCTCCGGTAATAAAGGTAACGGAATAAATATTTCCGGATTCGGCGCACAGGATAATTGGATTATAGGGAATTTTATCGGGGTTAGCAGATTCAATTTCCCGGCACCTAATTACGGGCACGGAGTGCTGCTTAACGGCGGTGATGGAAATAAAGTTGGTTTTACAAATGACTGGGAGAAAAATATTATCGCTGAAAATCTTTCTAATGGCGTTGATGTTGCCTTCGGAATTTATAACCGGATTCTCGGTAACTCTATCTATGATAATGGATTGATGGGGATTAATCTCGGCACGCAGGGAAGAAGTTCCGGCGATACTCCAAATGTTCCAAATAATTATCAGACATGCCCGGTTCTTAATGGTGCATATTCGGGTGGAGTAACAAGAGTTGTCGGCTCGCTTTCAGCGAAAAAGAATTCAACTTATCTGCTTGAGTTTTATGGAACATCAAATACAAATAAAAACGGTTACGGTGAAGGAAAAACTTTTGCGGGAAGAAATTATGTGGATACCGCTGATGACGGTATTGCAAATTTCGCGGTTGAGTTGGATTCCTCGGTACAGCCGGGATATATTATTACCGCAACGGCTACTGCTACTAACGGAAATACTTCAGAATTTTCCGTGCCGGTGTGGGTCGCTTCTGCAACTCTCTCAGCGAATTTTGCGGTTGATCAAACTCTCGTTCTTACAGGTGCGGTAATTAATTTTACAGATATGTCGGCGGGAATTCCATCCACTTACGCTTGGGATTTTGATAATAACGGCTCGACAGACAGTACTGATGCAAATCCTCAGCATTCTTATTCTTCGGTCGGTGATAAATCAGTGAAATTAACTGTAACCGATTCGGGCAGTTCGACAATTGTTAAGACAAATATTATTCGTGTTGCGGGAGCTGAACATT
>JAOZSF010000194.1 GCA_029939815.1 bacterium | reverse complement strand
ATCCGTTATCCGGCGTGTATATCCGCCGAAGGAGGATTAATCGTTAATCGTGGTGCGCTTGCGTGTGCTTGGTGTTCATTTCGGGCATATGGATTTTTTAAGTAAGACGAGTTTCCAAACTCGTCTATGATAGATAATGTCAGCATGCTTATTTTTAGTTAACATAGTCGGATTTGGAAATCCGACGTACTTTAGCATTGACGGTTGTTAAGCTTTTCAATATAATGTTGTATCTGTAATTAACTATTCAGGATTTATATGAAAAAATTAAAAATCATCTCTTTTATTCTTGCGGTTTTATTTGTTATCGGCAGTTTACAGGCAGAAGAACTTATTTCTTTTAACGGTCGTTACACCAACGTTGTTTTTTCAGCCAAAAATAATTTATGGAAAGAAAAAGATAAGTTTACTTTTGAAGAAATCCAAAATGAATGTAAGAAACGGTCTGGAAACGCGGATGTATGGTATATCGCCGGTTATTATTGGCAACACAGAATAAAAAACAGAAAGAAAGCAGGTGAATGTTATAAAAAATCAATGGAATTGGCTCCAACGGCGTTTATACCTCATAGTTCATTTATTGATATTCTCCGTCGAAATAACGGCTCTGAAGAATTATTCTGCCAACTGACAAATTTGTTTTACAAAATTAAAAATTTGAATAACGCGCTGAACTGGTCGTGGAGGTTGAATTATTTTAGGAACGAAGATACAAATCAACTTGAAAGGTTGTATTATTTTATCCAAAAAAATAAAAATAAAATGCCGGCTTATAAATATGCACTCGGGAAATGTGCTTGTCAGGCCGGAAAATATGAAGTTGCTTTTGAGAATTTCGCGCAAGAACTTGAAGAAACGAATAGCCGAATTGAGAAGCGCAATATATTAAATGAACTTAAATCAAGTTATCGATATGATGGTAATCCTGAATTAATGGCAAAACGGAATTTGATTCTTAAGAAATATTTATCACCATTTAGATTTGCCGTAAAAAAAATTGAAGATCTTCGATCCAAACACAACAATCCGAAACTGTATATTTTAACAAGCAATGCTTTTGCACTCGCAAAAAATCAGCGGGAAAGAATATTGGCAATACATGATTTGGCAAATTACTGTTACAATACAAAACAAGAAGAAATCAAGAATTTTATAGATGAAATTGTTGCTGAAAAAAATGTCAATCCGATTTTTGCAGATATGCTCATAAGGAATATGAATACAATTAACGCGACTAATAACTTGCATAGTTACTGCGCAAGAGTAATAGACAAAATGCCGGAAAATCTAAACAGTATAAATAATTTGATTAGATCGGTTCATAGTAATAATAATGGTCGAAATAGACCTGAAGCTGATAAATATGTTTTAAATTTAATCGTTGAAAAATTTCCTGACAATTATTCTGTTATAAATTCTGTGGCGGAAAAATATAAAGAATACGGTTGTTACAAAGAAGAACTTAACTGTCGTAAAAAAATGCTGCCGCTGACAAATAATAAAGATTTTGTCTCAAAAACTAAAGCAAGAATTACCGAGCTTAAACTTAAATTGGGGCAGCAGGTTGATAATAAAGAATTTCTCGCCAATAATTTGAATGATGCGGAAAGAAACGCTTCATCGGCAATTGTTATCAGTAAATTTTATCTAAAAACCGGAAAAACAAATGACGCGTTGAATATTTTGATGAAATGTGCGGAAAATAAAGATTTTCCGGGTGAAGCAAATTCTGCCGCTGATGCAATTCTAAATATTGAATGGGGGAATTATAATGAAGAAGCAATGGATACCTTTTTTGAGCTTATAAGTAATAATTATTCTGTTTTGGATTCTTTTGCCGGGAAAATTATGTGGAAATATTTCAATACCGGTTTTGAAGAAAAAGCGATTGATACGTTCGCTTTCATAACAAAAAACAATGACCGGCCTTACAAATTTGAAAAAATTATAAAGCTTTTAAATGCGGACAAATTGGTTGATAAAATTATTTCCGATAAAATTACTAATGATTATGTTTTATTAAGAACTTCTTATATTTTGAATAATGACAATAATAAACCTGAAGCTTATAAATTAAGAAATTATTTTATAAATTTACCGGATGAAAATCGTCATAAATATTCCGAAGCAACGCAAATGCTGGAATATGCTTTCCGCGATGGTAACACAAATTTATGTTTTGAAATTGTAGATAAAATTGATGGATTTGTAAAACAAAAGATAATTCCAAGAGGACTTCCGGAGAATCTTTATTATTATATGTTAAATTTGAACCTTACAAATAAATGCGATTCGTGGGTGGAGTTTATGTTGAGAAATACTGATGATAAACGGCTGGCAGAAAATCTGTACACTTATTCAAAATGGTATATGCGTGCCGGGTTTACAAATAAACTTAAAACTCTTGTCGCAAAAAACTGCGCTGCAAATTTATCAATATACGAACTGTTCAAATTATTAAGTGTATTTGATTATACGAAAGATACAAACCGCTATGAATTATATGTTAAGACAATTGGAGATAGTTTAACTAACGCGCTTTTAGTTAATCGTTATGGATGTAATTATCTTGGTAGGTTAGATTATTTATCGAGATTTTCGGGTAAAAATTATGATGAACAAATTAACAGGTTTCTTCAAGAATGGTTTTATAACAATGAAATCAATATTAATACAAAATTTTCCATGCTTCGTTATGCTAAATCAAATCAGGTTGATTACATTAATTACCTCGCAAAAGATAAAAGTATATTTAACGGCAGACAATCGATGAATATTGCCCGCCTGTTTATTAATTATGGCATTACAAATAAGGGGATTGAATTTTATTCTTACGCTTTAGATAATCCGCAAACAAGCGATTTCGATAAAAGAAATATTATAATGATTCTTGCCGGTATTTATATTGATAACAAAGATTATTGTTCAGCAAAAAACACCCTTGAGAAAATGTCTCATTTAAATCTTCAAAAAGTTTATGCCGGCTTTTTCTCTAATCTCGGAAATTTATATGCCCGGGCTTTTATGTATCCTAAAGCGGTTGATTGTAATATTGAAGTTATAGACAGAGCTAAAAGAATTTATGATGTTGCAAACGCGATAAATAGAATTTCAAGTATGTGGCGTTATGATTCAGAAATCGAGTACAGTAAACTTGCAGAAATAAATTTCACAAATAAAAATGTGGCGTTTAATTATACAGCGAAAGCTTTGTTTTTATTATTGGCAAATAATACATCTGATGCGGAAAAATATATTTTAAAAGCGGAAGAGAAATTAAAAACTAATAAAGAAAAATATGACTTGTGGAATTTATGGTGCAATTTCATGAAGGATAATAACAGTCCACAACTGCGTTTGGACGGATATATGAAAATGTATGATTTGACAAGCAATGTTGATCAAAAATGGCAGGTGGTTCGCGAAATGAATTATTTATTGAGAAAAACGGAAGATTATAAAACTATGCTTAAGATAAATAATGAATTGTTAAATGTTGTAACAAATACCCGCCGGCGTGATGAAATCATTTATAACATTAGAAGTTCATATATGAACTTAGGTGATACTAATTCCGCTTGGGAAGCCATATTGCAAATAAGTAACTTAAGAGACCTTAAAATTATTGCTAATCAAATGCAAAAGAATGATGAATTAATTAAAGAATTTGAGTTGAGAATAAACACAGCGAATACTGATGATTTTGTTATAATAGTTTATACATTGGCACGCAATTATTATCCTAAAAATATGGCTGCTTTAAATAAACTTGCCATATCAATTAATGAGAAAATCGATGAAATAAATCCAAAAAATTATCTTGATCTCTCACATGTTTTATTGGAAGCCGGGAATAAAGAGATGGCAAAACGCACCCTTGAAAAATATATAGATCACCTTGATGAAAAAGACAAAACTAAAGCCGAAAAATTATTGAATAAATATTTAGATTTAAATTGGTGGAATGAAAGGAGACCACGCGGATATATCCCTGAAGAAGAAAATCTGTGGCGATTGTGGCGGGATGAAAGAATAAGCCGGAGATATTAGTAATAAACTTCTATCAAAGTTAAACCGTTAGCGGGCGCGACATCTGTTTTTCTGTGTTCGTTTTTTCCTGAAAGTATTTCGGGAATTTCTTCCGACTGAATTTTTCCATTTCCGGCGGCAACTAATAATCCCACCATTGAGCGAACGAGTTTATACATAAAACTTTTACCGAAAACATCTATAATTAGGTCATCATTATTTCGGGATATTTTTATTTCTGAAATTTCGCGAATGGTTTTTACATCCGGTTTTCCGCAATTAATTTCCAATCCTTTAAAATCAACTTTTCCAATAAGAAATTTTGATGCCGAAATCATTTTCTCAATATCAAGATTGTGACGGTACCACCAGTGATATTTTCTCGTAAGGGGATCATCAATTTTGTTTAATCGAATTATATAACGGTAATGTTTGCCTTTGGATTGATGAGTGCTGTGGAAATTTTCAGAAACTTCTTCCACAGATTTAACAACTATATCATCAGGAAGTACACCGTTTAACGCGTAAAGAAGTTTTTCGGGTTCAATTGGATTGTCGGTAGCAAAATCGGCGGTTTGGCCAATGGCGTGAACGCCCGTATCAGTTCTGCTTGCGGCAGTAACAGAAATTTCATGGCGAAGGATTTTTTCCGCGGCGGATTTTAGTTCGCCTGCGACAGTTCTGACTTCCGGCTGGATTTGCCAGCCGTGAAAGTCAGTTCCGTCATAAGCGATAATCAATTTAAATTTTCTCATAATCCATCAATCCATCAATCCATCAATCCATCAATCCATCAATCCATCAATCCAT
>JAOZSF010000193.1 GCA_029939815.1 bacterium | reverse complement strand
TTAACATCAACCATTCAAGCAACAATGATCAACGATTCTCTTTTCAAAAAGCCCGACCCGAAAATTCAAACAAGATGGTTCACTTTTGAAAACCGCACGGGCGAAAAAGGCGCCGCCGGTAAAGCTAATTTCGGAAGAAAAGGCGCGCCCGCAACTACCATAAAACCTGGCGAAACTTTTGTCCTCGCCGATATAAAAGGCAACGGAACTATCCGCCGCATCTGGTCAACCACCAACCCCTTCGATGATCCCGAAATTTTACGGTCATTAAAACTTGAGATTTTTTGGGACGGCTCTGATAAGCCCGCGGTTCAGGTTCCAATGGGCGATTTCTACTGCCATACATTCGGCAAAATGACAAAATTTGAAAATATTTTCTTTTCATGCCCGGAAGCGCGGTCATACAACTGTTATATTCCAATGCCGTTCAAAAAGGGCGCGAAAATTCAAATTACAAATGAATCGAAAAAAGATGTCGGATTGTTCTATGAAATCAATTGCACTCTCGGCGAAAATCATGGCGATGACATGATGTATTTTCACTCATCATGGCGACGTGAGAATTTTACTAAAATGCGTGAAGATTTTACTATCCTGCCAAAAGTTTCCGGAACGGGAAGATTTCTCGGCTGCAATATCGGCATGCGTCAGAATCCCGCCATGAAAAGTTTCTGGTTCGGCGAGGGGGAAGTCAAAGTCTTTCTTGACGGTGATTCAAATTTCCCAACTCTCTGCGGAACGGGAACAGAAGATTTTATCGGCACCGGCTGGGGACAAGATCAGTATGATGATTTATATCAGGGATGTCAATTTGTATCTAAAGAAAAATTTGGTGAATATAAAGAATTTTACGGCTTTTACCGATTCAACGCGCCCGACCCGATTTATTTTCATAAAGATATCAAAGTTATTATCCAAACTCTCGGCGGCGCAAACTGTACCCATCTTTTAAAAGATATGAAAGCCAATCCGAAACAAAAGTATATGAAAGCAGGAAAAGGAGATGAGTTTTTTACTCAAAAAGAAGTTGAAGATATGGGCGATATTTTCACTCTCGTTGAACGTGAAGACGATTTTTGCGCAACGGCTTACTGGTATATGGACAGCCCGACGAACTCTCTTCCTCCGCTTGCCCCGTTAAAAGAAAGAATTGAAAATTTACCTGCCAAATAGGAGGAATAAAAATGTTCATCAAATCAATTAAAACTCCCCTACTCATTACCCCTTCGGTCTTCGACCACCTCCCCTTGTCAGGGGAGGAGTTGGGTGCCCGAAAGTCAGGGTGGTTAATATCCATTCTGTCCATAAAACTCCCCGCCTTAACAAGGCGGGGTGCCCAAAGGGCGGGGTGGTTAATTCCCCTCTTGAGAGGGGTGGCGCGCATGCCCCGCGTATGCCGGGTTTGCGCCGGGGTGTGTTGCATTCTGTCCATAACGTCCTTTTTAACATTAACCGCGACAGCGCAAAACAATAATATGATTTATCAAATGCCAACAGAAAAATTACAAACAAGGTGGTACACCGCCGAAAATAAAAACGCTGAAAAAGGCGCCGCCGGTAAAGCTGATTTCGGTAGAAAAGGTTCCCCTAATGTTCCAATTAAACCCGGTGAAACCGTTGTTCTTGCCGACATTAAAACCAGCGGCACAATCAACAGAATGTGGTTTGTCCTTTGGAAACCTTATGCAAAAGCTTTGCGGGGATTAAAACTCGAAATCTATTGGGACAATGCAAAAACCCCCGCTGTTCAAGTGCCTTTCGGTGATTTTATGTGCCAGTCTCTCGGAACAATGACCGCATTTGAAAATTGTTTTTTTTCTTCGCCTGAAGGCAGGTCATTCAATTGTTATATTAAAATGCCGTTCAAAAAAGCTGCCAAAATTCTGCTTGTCAACGAAACCGATGAACTGAATTATGTGTTTTACGATATCGCCTGCACGACCGGCGATAAGCATGATGAAAACATGCTTTATTTTCATTCGTCATGGCGAAGAAATCCTAAAACTAAAATGAGAGAAGATTTCACTATCTTACCAAAAATTAACGGCAAAGGTAAATTTCTCGGCTGCCATCTCGGCATAATTCAGAATCCAAACATGAATCATTTTTGGTGGGGCGAAGGCGAAATAAAAATTTATCTTGACGGCGATACAAATTATCCGACACTATGCGGAACAGGCACGGAAGATTATATAGGCGCGGGATACGGTCAGGGAAAATTCAGTCATCTTTATCAGGGTAATCAATATTTATCTGAAGAAGGCGAAGGCGGAATTTTTTTCAAAGATAGGCACGGCTTTTACAGATTCCACGTTCCTGACCCAATTTATTTTTATAAAAATATCCGTGTCGAAATTCAAACTATGGGCGGAGCAAAATATTCCGATATGCTTAAATCAATGGATAATGACCCCAATTTAAAATTCATGAAAACAGGTAAAGGAAATGAATTCTATTCCAGAGAAGAACTCGAAAAATCTCCACAAACTGAAACTACCGTCGAAAGAGAAGGTGACGATTTTTGCGCAACGGCTTACTGGTACATGGACAGCCCGACAAACAGTATTCCCCCGCTCGCACCGTTAAAAGAAAGAATTGTAAATTTACCAAAGAAACAAGTCAAATAAGTCCTATAAGACCCATTTGTCCTATAAAACCAACTAACCAAACAGAAAACAAATGTCCAAAGAACTAACTATCACAACTCCCGAACCACAGCGCCGCTACGACAATATGCTTTACAACGAAGCATATTTTATGATGATTGACCAATGCGGAAACGGTTACGGAAATCACATGTCCGGCGACGGCTATTTAAACAATGTAGTCGCTCACGAGCGAATAATTTACATTCGCGATAATGACAGCGGAGAGTTTTTCTCCATAGGCGTAAATCCCGTCTTCAAAAAATACGAATCGTTCAAATGCACGCAGGGATTAAATTATCAAATTATCGAAAATGTTACCGCAGGAATTAAAGCTGTGTGGCGAATTTTCGTTCCAACCGGAAATGATCCGGTAGAAATTTGGGACGTTAAAATCGAAACTTCGGAAAATAGAAATTTGAGTCTGTTCACCTTGCTCGAAATGCCTATTCAAGGAGTTGACACTTATGGCGGACCGATTTATCGCCTCGCGAAATTCTATCCTGAAATTGATGGAATTTTTGTTCGCGGCGACGCGCAAAAATTTGAAGAAATTGATTTCCCGCTCCATAACGGATTCATTACTTCAAATAAAAAACCGGTTGCTTGGGACGCCGGTTATGACGCGTTCATCGGTTTGCACAAACATACTGACTCCCCTATCGCGCTCGAAAAAGGAAAATGTTCAAACAGTTTTGCTTCGGTAATAAAAACTAATGGCGGACTGCAATTTGATTTTTCCACATCAG
Source organism: bacterium (assembly GCA_029939815.1). GTDB lineage: Bacteria > Auribacterota > UBA3054 > UBA3054 > B51-G9 > B51-G9. The sequence continues at coordinate 1,462 of JAOZSF010000193.1, read as the reverse complement.
CAGACAAAAATTTTGAAATAAGATTTATCGTTGGCGCGTGCGAAAATCTTGACACAATTAAATCTTTTAAAGAAAAATACTTAAGCGGCTCACTTAAAGATTGCTCAATCTTTGAAAAGCTGAAAAAAGACCGCCAAAATAAATCGGAAAAACTTCAGGTCGATACGCCAAGCAAAACAATCAATAATATGCTAAATGATTGGGCGGTGCAGCAGGCGCATTATCTCGCAACTTGGTGCCGCTGGGGCTATAAAGGTTATCGCGACATTGTGCAAATGAGCCAAGGCGTTTTGTATTGGGACACCGCGCTCGCAAAGAAAAATCTCCGCGAAGCGCTCGCGCATCAATACAATGACGGTTTCGCGCTCAGAGGTTGGAATCCGGTTGACCCTCTGCGATACGCCGACTGCGCCTCGTGGAATATTTCCGCGATAACCGAATACATCAAAGAAACAGGTGATTTTGATTTTCTTGATGAAATTATCCCCTATTTTGATGAAGGCGAAGCGACCGTTTATCAGCATTTAATGCAAATTATGATTCGCCTTCACGAAGATCGCGGCGAGCACGGACTTTGCCTCGCGTTTTTCGGCGACTGGAACGACTCGCTCACAGGCGTTTGCAAAAAAGGAAAAGGCGAAACGGTCTGGCTCTCTATGGCTTTTTGTAAATGCGCGTTGATTATGAAAGAACTTGCGGAATTTCTCGAAAAAAATGATGACGCGGCACTAATGCAAAAATGGCATAAAGAAATGGCTGATAATATTAATAAATTCGCATGGGACGGTGAATGGTATTTATGCGCTTTGGACGATGACGGCAATCCTATCGGTTCAAGCAAAAATGAAGAAGGAAAAATTTTCCTCAATATGCAAAGCTGGGCGCAGCTCGGTAAAATATGTGATGATGAAAAATGGGAAGCCGCAAATAAAGCCGTCTATAAATATCTCGACTCCGGATGGGGATTATCGCTCAACTGGCCTACTTACACAAAACCAACGCCAAATGTTGGACGGCTGAGTTATTTACGCCCCGGAATCTGTGAAAACGGCAGCGTTTATTCTCACGGCAACGCGTTTTATATGCTCGCTTTTCTCGAACGCGGCGACGCGGACGCCGCGCTGAAAGTCTGGGAAGACATTCATCCTGCAAACCCGAACCGTCCCATCGCAAATCAACCGAATGTTTTCGCGAACGGATATTACGGTCCCGACCACGATTACGCGCCGGGAATGAGCGAACACATTTGGACTACCGGCTCGGCTTCTTGGTTAGTTCCGGCGGTTGTTGAAAATATGATAGGGCTTCGCAGAACTTATGAAGGAATTGTAATAAAACCGTGTTTACCGAGTGATTGGAAAGAAGTAAAAATTTCCCGAGAATTCCGGGGAACAAAATATAATGTTACAATTAATATGGAGGGACGCTGCCGCGCCCGGAGAGTTTCGGGTCCCCAGCGTCC
>JAOZSF010000192.1 GCA_029939815.1 bacterium | reverse complement strand
GGACGATCTTCTCTTGGTCTCGCTTCGTTGACTTTCAGATTTCTGCCGCCAACTTCTTTACCATCAAGATCTTTGATAGCTTCTTCGCCTGCAGCTTTGTCTTCCATTTCAACAAAACCGAAGCCTTTGGATCTGCTTGTGTATTTGTCAGTGATAACTTTTGCGCTTGTAACTGTACCAAAAGCACCAAAAAGTTCTTCAAGTTCTTTGTCTGTTGTCCCGTATGACAGGTTTCCTACATAAATGTTCATCTTGTCTCCATAATTAAAAAATAAAATATCCGGCTAATAAACTACATTTGTTTATTCCGCCAGAATCACATTGGCGTACATTATATCATAAAAGCAATTAAATAGCAACGCCTTAACGTATTTAGCTGTTATTCCTATAAATTTATATTAATTCCCTGTCTTTGTGCAATGAAATACCACGCATTCTACAATGAGTGGGCATACTCGCCGGAAGTGGAAATACTCTTTACCTTTTAAAAAAAATCACTATCTGTTATAATTAGGACTGTTGGAAAAACACAAAAATTAATATGACTCATTTCGATATTATACTTCATCTATTGATTATTGCCGGCTTTATTCTGGCAATAATCGTTGCTTCAAACATTCTTCGTCAGCGCAGAACTCCTGCCGGAACGATTGCATGGCTTCTTGCCATCTTCCTCATTCCATATCTTGGCATTCCACTTTACTTTATTTTCGGCGGAAGAAAAACCCGCCGCATCGCCGGAAGTAAAACAAATATCCACCTCCCCTCGGCAAACATTATTCCTCAGGAAAAAGCTACAATGCTGGATATGATGCTTAGGGCATATAAAATCCCCGGAGCTACAATAGGAAATAAACTCGACTTATGCAATACAGGGGAAGAAGCGTATAATCAACTGATTAATCTAATTGACGAAGCTGAAAAAAGTATCCTGCTGCTTACCTTTATCCTCGCTGAAGATGAAATTGGAACCGAAGTAGTTAAACGAATAGCTAAACGCGCCAAAGAAGGAATAACAGTCCGCGTTCTTCTTGACGGATTGGGTTCAATGCATACCAAACGGGATTTTTTACAGCCGATAGTCGATGCGGGTGGTAAAATAGCTTTTTTTAATCCTGTCTTAAAATCCCCTTTTCACGGAAGAGCAAATCTGAGAAATCATCGGAAAATGCTAATAACTGATGAAAAACGCGTGATGGCAGGAGGAACAAATATCGCCCTCGAATATATCGGCCCAACTCCTATTCCCGACAGATGGAAAGATCTTTCTTTTGTTCTGGAAGGCCCGGCGGTAAAACATTATTCCAGCATATTTGTTTCTGACTGGGAATATGTAACAGGAGAAAATCTTGGACGCTTAGAAAATGAATTTGAGCTAAAAGGAAATTCAACTGTTCAAATAGTTCCTTCCGGACCTGACGTCCCGGGCGATCCAATGTATGATATGATTTTAACCGCAACATTCTCGGCAAGAAAAAGCCTGTGGATCGTTACTCCGTATTTTGTCCCCGATGAAACTCTTGAACAGGCATTATCTCTTGCAGCTCACCGCGGGATTGACCTTAGAATCATTGTTCCCGAAAAATCAAACCACAGATTAACCGATCTTGCCCGCGGAACATATCTTCGGGATATTCAGCATGCCGGTGGAAATATTTATCTATACTCTAAAATGGTTCACGCAAAAACTATGATCGTAGATAATATGGTCGCCTCAATCGGATCGGCAAATATGGATATGCGAAGCTTATTTCTTAATTACGAAATCTCTATGCTGACGTACAGCTATAAAGAAATTGCCGATACAAAAAAATGGATCGAAAAACTTATGATGGATTCTAAAATCGGTGTTCCCGAAATCGGAAAACTTAGAAATATTGCCGAAGGTGTAGTAAGAATTATCGCCCCGCTACTTTAATAAATCAACCCTGCTCTTTAAGCCGTTCCGTCCGTTTGGTCCGTTTACTAAAGTAAAATCAAAAATCGGTTTTTAAAGGTAACTACTCAAATCCCGACTTTCTCCCAATACGGCTTGACATCAATCACTTTCCCACTGTCAAGTGCGTCATCAATCGCAAAAGAAGTGACTGAGGCTTCAAGCCCCTCTTTAAGTCCCACAACCGGCTTTGTTCCATTAAGCATACTTTCGGCTAATTCGGCAACAAGAATGTGGTCTCCACCACCGTGACCGCCGCTTGACCCTGAAGACACATCTTCGATTTGCGTATCAAATCCTATTTTTTTAGTTTCAATTTTACCTGTAAGAACATCTGCTCTAATTGCACCTTCCGTTCCCAGAATATACATTCTTCGTTCAGGAATTCCGGCATTACAGTTTGTGTGGAATGTAGAGCGAACATTATTTTCATATTCAATAATTACAACCTGATTATCAACAATATCTTTATCGGAAGTAAATGGATTTTTCGCAACAAGTCCGCTCCAGGTTACATAAGCTTTGACTCCATCTTTATTCTGGCCGATTCTTTCTACATGTTTTTCGTTTTCCGGAATAAAAAAATCATTCCCGCCAAATGAAGCTGTGCGGCTTGCCCTGCTTTCAACCATCCAGTTTACGAGATCAATATCGTGGCAGCATTTTTCAAGAAGGTGAGTTCCGGCATGTTTTCTCAGTCTTCTCCAATCACCATGAATGTATCCTCCGTGATTGAAATCGAGAGTTTCATTGAATTCCATACTTATTATTCTGCCAACAGCTCCCTCATTAAGCAACTCTTTAATTTTTCTGTAATGCGGTGAATAGCGCAGCGTAAAACCAATATTAAATATTTTCCCGCTTTTCTTCCACGCATCATACATCGCTTTGCAATCATCAAGATTTGTTGCAAGAGGTTTTTGACAAAAAACATGCTTGCCGGCTTCAAATGCGGCAACTGTCTGCTCCTTATGAAAACTGTTCCATGACGCGATCATTACCCAGTCAATTTCAGGATTGGCTACAAGTTCCTGATAACTGTTATAAATTTTCGGTGACGGTTTGATTTCTTCAGAAGTTTTTTTAGTCGAACGTTCGTCAGGGTCATAAATTCCGACAAGCTGTAACCGTTCATCCACATCGAGTAATATTTTAATAATATTCAAACCCATTCCGCCGCAGCCGATAGCGCCAATTTTGATTTTTTTCATGATACAAAGTTCTTCTGTTAAGATTAGTTAAAGTGAATCCATTATAATTAAAGCATTTCGGTTTGTCAAGATTCCGTATCGGGTTTTTCCAGATTCTTTTATTTAATTCGACTATTTGTTATAATCTCATATAATTGAAAAATATTAATATGAAATATTCAAAAAATAAAAGCAAAGTTCTTGAGGGCGCCGGGGTAAGCCTGCTCGGCCGATGTACCGGGCTGGTCTTCTCATACTTCTTTTACTTTTTCCTCTATCGGCTGTTTGATAATAGTGATGTCGGACTCCTGCTGCTCGGTCTCGCTGTTATAAGCATGTTTGAACCACTCGCCCGATTCGGCCTTGCGCAGGGAGTTCAAAGGTTTGTTTCTGTTGGTCTTGAAAAAAAAGATTGGAATAAAATCCGCGGAGCGATTATTGGAAGTTTTCAAATTACGGCTATTTCACTTGTCGCGGTTATTGCTCTTATTTGGATTCTTACTCCTCAACTTTCCCGGTATTTCTCGAAATCTGATCAAATAAACCAAATCAATCATTTCGCTGCAATTATTAAAACATACTCTTTTTATCTTATTCCCGCGGTTATGCTCACTCTAATTCTCTCTTCGCTCAGGGCATTGCGGGACATTAAATCAACTTTTTTTGTTAATGATATCTTTATAAGAATTTCCTGGCTTGTTCTTGTTCTCATTGTGGGTTATTTGAATACCAATTTAGACAAAATGATTCTTATGATTATTGGTTTTACCGCTATTACAATCGTTGGTTTTATTTTTGCGGCATTTTTCTTCGTGAAAAAAGCCGGAAATTTTTTGAAAGCGAAAAGCGAATTCAACAGGAAACAACTCCTCCTCTTCTCCTATCCTCTCATCTTCCAAGGAATTCTTCTCGTCTGTATGAAACAAGTCGATAAAATTATGATCGGACATTACTGCTTAACAGCTGATGTCGCTGTTTATAATGCCGCCGCAACCCTTGCCATGCAGGCAGGGATTGTTTTAGCTTCTTTCGCGTCACTTTTCGCTCCAATGATTGCCGGCCTACACCATCGTGGAGACCTAAATGGGTTAAACCACCTTTACAAAACCGTCGCAAAATGGGTCATGATTTGCGCTGTGCCTATTGTCGCGGTAATGCTTATCATGCCGGACGTTTTTCTAAATATTTTTAATATTACAAATTCTGAAAACGCGGAACTGGCTCTCAGAATCCTCGCAATCGGGCAACTTATAAGCGTCTGCGTCGGACATTCGGGTTCGATGCTTGTAATGTCAGGTCACACAAAACTTACTCTTGCAAATAATATTTCAGCTACTATAATAAACGTCATTCTTAACGCTTTCTTTATTCCAAAATACGGAATAATAGGCGCTGCGGTTGCAACAACAATTGCGATTGCTATTCGTAATATCGCATCAGTAATAGAAATCCGTTTTATTTTACGCGCATCTCCTTTCAGTACATCATTAATCAAAATTTTTGTTTTTGTGATTATTGGAAGTCTTGCCTCCTTGCTTCTTAAAAATAATCTGCCGGAAATTAAATGGTGGATTGAAATCGCCGCCTGCTGCGCCGTTTTTGGTATCATTTACGCGCCGTTAATGTGGTTTTTCGGTATGGACAAAGAAGACAAAGACTTTTTAAAAACAACTGTTTTGAATAAACTCCCAATTAAATAGAAAAGCTTTCAAAAAAACAAAAAACCCGCAAACGCCTTGTTCACGGGGCTTTTAAATGGTGGGCCCAGTAGGACTTGAACCTACGACACACGGATTA
>JAOZSF010000191.1:2956-4927 GCA_029939815.1 bacterium | reverse complement strand
ACGAATAACGAATAACGAATAACGATTAACGATTAACGATTAACGATTAACGATTCAACCGTGTTTAATATAACTACTACATTCACCCCGCAGGGCGATCAACCGGCGGCGATTGACCAACTTGTTTCGGGAGTTAATTCCGGGAGGAAGCATCAGGTGCTGCTCGGTGTTACCGGTTCGGGAAAAACTTTTACTCTCGCGAATGTAATTCAAAAGACCGGAAAATCTACTCTTGTTCTTGCACCGAATAAAACTCTCGCGGCACAACTTTACTCTGAATTCAAATTGCTTTTTCCGGAGAACGCGGTAGAATATTTTGTTTCTTATTATGATTATTATCAGCCGGAAGCCTATATTCCGTCAACAGATACTTTTATAGATAAAGATGCGTCAAGAAATGAACTTATTGACCGGTTGAGATTATCGGCTACTTACTCACTTCTTACACGGAAAGATGTTATTGTTGTCGCAAGCGTTTCCTGCATTTACGGAATTGGAAAGCCGGAGGTTTATACTTCCTTAAAATGTGGAATTTCCGTTGGCGGATCAATCGATAAAACCGATTTCGCAAGACAGCTTATCGAAATGCAGTACCATCGAAATGATATCGCTTTTGAGCGCGGGAACTTTCGCGTGATGGGGGATACTGTTGAAGTTTATCCGGCGTATGAAGATAAAACAGCGGTGCGAATTTCTTTTTGGGGAGATGAAGTTGAAAGTATTGAATTAACGGATCCGCTCACCGGCGAAGTTAAGCAAAAAATTGAGAATATAATTATTTATCCGGCAACACATTACGCGACAACTTATTCCACCGTTGAAAACGCGCTTGATAATATAAGAAAAGATCTGGACATTCGCCTTGAAGAGTTGAAACTTAATCATCAACTTATTGAGGCACAACGACTTGAGCAGCGTGTGAATTTTGATATTGAGATGATGACGGAAACAGGTTTTTGTTCGGGAATAGAAAATTATTCACGCTATCTTGACGGAAGAAAACCGGGAGAACCGCCATTCACTTTAATGGATTATTTCAACGATGACTGGTTAATGATTATTGATGAAAGTCATATCAGCGTACCGCAAATCGGCGGGATGTATAAAGGAGACCGTTCGCGAAAAACTACACTCGTAAATTTTGGATTTCGACTGCCGGCAGCGCTGGATAACCGTCCCTTAAAGTTTAAAGAATTTGAAGAAAAAGTAAAACAATTGATCTATGTATCAGCAACACCGGCTGATTATGAAATGGAAAAGGCACGGTTGGAAATCGGCGATGGAAATTCCGCGGTGATTCAACAGGTCGTGCGGCCAACGGGTTTGATCGATCCTGAAATAGAAATTCGTTCGTCAGATTCGCAGGTGAAAAATGTAATTGAAGAAATAAAAGAACGCGCGGAGAAAAATGAGCGGACATTGATTACTGTTATGACTAAAAGAATGGCAGAAGATTTAACCGCTTATCTTAAAGGTGAAGATATTCGTGTAAGATATTTGCACAGTGATATTGACACACTTGAACGTGTGGAAATAATTTCCGGCTTGAGAAGAGGGGAGTTTGATGTTCTCGTTGGAATAAATTTGTTGCGTGAAGGACTGGATATTCCTGAAGTATCACTTGTCGCAATTTTCGACGCGGATAAAAAGGGATTCCTAAGATCCGTTCGCTCACTAATTCAGACAATGGGACGCGCAGCAAGAAACGTCAACGGGAAAGTTATACTTTATTCCCGTGAGATAACTCCGGCAATGAAAGTTGCTATTGATGAAACGCGGCGACGCCGAGGAGTGCAGTTGGAGTACAACAAAAAGCACGGAATAACTCCACAGACAATTATTAAATCCATTGACGATGTATTCAGTTCAATTTTTGAAAAAGATTATGTTGATTTGGAAAATGATCCGATAGAAATGATGATTCGCAAAACCTACGGTGAGAAGAAGAGAAAAAAGAAAAGAAAATGATGA
>JAOZSF010000191.1:0-2856 GCA_029939815.1 bacterium | reverse complement strand
AAAAATTTCAAAATCTTTTCTTACGCTATTAAATTTTTTTATACTTAAAAATTCAAATTATAAATTTGAATTTCACCTTAATTCATAATTCATAATGACCATGCGATAATACGCACGGTGAAAGTCCGCCAAAGGAGGATTATTTCATTGCGTAATTACTTCCCGCTTCTGCAAAATTTAACTTCAACGTTTTCCGAAGTTACAATTCCTTCTTTAATCACCGGATCGATAATTTCTACAAAGTTATCAATTTTTTCTTCAACGTCAATTATTTCAATGAGAATCGGAAGGTCTTGGGACAAGCGGAGAATTTTTGCGGTATGCAGATGACTTTTAGCACCAAATCCTTCTATACCGCGGAACACAGTTGCGCCCGCCATTTTTATTTCTCTGGCTTTTCTGACAATCCATTCATAAAGTGGTAATCCGTCGTGCCTGTCACTCTCACCGATAAAAATTCTAAGAAGTTTTCCTTTTTCAGGTAGCATAATTTCACCTCATAAGTAAATGTAATTTATAACCAAGCCACGCGGCAAGTAATCCTGTAGTAACCTGTAAAGCAATATTTAAAAAAGCAGTTAGAAATTCCGCGTCACGCGTCAATGCGGTAGTCTCGTAAGCAAAAGTAGAGAAAGTGGTGAATCCACCAAGCAGACCTATTAAAAGAAAAGCACGTGCTGTAGGACCGAACAATCCGACATTCTCACTTAATCCTGCAAGTATGCCGATTATCAAACTTCCGATAACATTTACGGTAAGGGTACCAACCGGAAAAGTTGTGGAATTTGATAATTGCTGCGCCCAGCCGGCAACGAGGTAACGAAGCACCGAGCCGCAAGCGCCGCCGAGTCCGATAGCGATAATAATTCTCATAATTTACAAGTTTTTCTAATAAAGATAAATTTATTTTGTTACATTATACACTTTTTTAAAAAAATATACTATCTAAAGTGATTGAATAAAAATAACATAATGACTAAAATATGTACATGTACACTTATCAAAAAAAATATGACGTTATTGTTGTTGGAGGCGGACATGCAGGTTGCGAAGCCGCTCACGCATGTGCAAAGATGGGGATGTCAACTTTGCTCATCTCAATCTATCTCGATACGCTCGCGCAAATGTCGTGCAATCCTTCTATTGGCGGATTGGGCAAAACACATCTTGTTCGCGAAATCGATGCACTCGGCGGAATTATGGCGGAGGTGATTGACCATACCGGAATTCAGTTTCGCACACTTAACACCAGGAAAGGTCCGGCTGTTCAGGCATTGAGAGCTCAAGCTGACAGATGGGCGTATCAGCGTTACGTAAAATTTTTACTTGAGAAAACTAAGAATCTTGATATTGTTCAGGGAATAGTTGAAAATATTCTTACAGATGATAATAGAATTACAGGCGTTCTTATTAAAGGAAATATCGCCTATCAGGGGAAAACAGTAATCCTGACAACAGGTACTTTCTTGCGTGGACTTATTCATATCGGTGAAATGATGACCCCAGGCGGCAGGGGAGGAGAGCTGCGCGCGGAAAATCTTTCGAAATCACTTGAAGAACTTGGATTGAACGTTGGAAGATTAAAGACCGGAACTCCGCCGCGCTTAAACGGCAGAACTATAGATTTTTCAAAAACGGAAGCACAAAGCGGTGATGAAAATTCACCGGCATTTTCTTATAAATATTCTTCTCCGCCATGCTTGGAATCTATAGAACAGGTCTGCTGTCATATTACAAGAACTTCTCCGCAAACAAAAAAAGTGATTGAAGATAATCTCGATCGTGCACCGCTTTTCACCGGGCAGATTAAAGGAACGGGTCCGAGATACTGTCCTTCAATAGAAGATAAAGTCTATCGTTTTGCCGATAAAGAAACCCATCAGATTTTTCTCGAACCGGAAGGCAGAGAATCAAATGAGATTTACCCGAACGGTCTGGCTACAAGTCTGCCTTACGATGTTCAGCTTGATATGGTGCATTCAATCCCGGGACTCGAAAATGCTGAAATTATGCGGCCCGGCTATGCAATCGAATATGATTATTGTAATCCATGCGAATTGCTTGTTACGCTGGAAAGTAAAAAAGTTCCCGGACTTTTCCTCGCAGGACAGATTAACGGAACTTCCGGCTACGAAGAAGCTGCCGCGCAGGGAATGCTTGCCGCAATTAACGCTTCCGCGAAAGTGAGAGGAAACGAACCGCTCATTCTTGACCGCTCCGAAGCGTATATCGCTGTGATGGTCGATGACCTCGTAACAATGGGAACCGAAGAACCGTACAGAATGTTCACTTCCCGCGCGGAATACCGTTTGCTTTTACGGCAGGATAATGCGGACTTGCGTCTTACGGAATACGGCTATAAATACGGTTTGCTAAGTGAAGAAAGGTATTCAGAGGTAATGAAAAAGAAAGATACGATTGATGAGGAAATAAAAATAATAAAATCCGTTAAAAAACATAATAAATCGATATTCAAATATTTAGGAAAACCGGAAACTACAGCTGAAAACTTTTTAGAACTAAGAAAAAAATGCGAAGAAAAAATGCCGGAAAATTATGACCCGGAAGTTATAGAACAAATCCTAATTGAATGCAAATACGGCGGATATATCGAGCGGCAGAAACTACAGGTTGAAAAACATAAAAGAATGGAAAATAAAAAAATTCCGGATGACTTTGATTATTCATTAATTCCCGGCTTGAGAAATGAAGGAAAAAATAAACTCGAAGCCGTTCAGCCAAAAACAATAGGACAGGCAGGAAGAATTCAAGGCGTTACTCCCGCTGATGTAGCTCTTGTCATCGCCTGGCTTGGGAGAAAGAAGAAGAAATTATGAATTATGAATTATGAATTAT
>JAOZSF010000190.1 GCA_029939815.1 bacterium | reverse complement strand
GTTTCTTTATATTCGAGTTCCGGTTTTGAGTCGGCAACAATTCCTCCTCCCGCTTGCACATAAGCTTTTTTATCTTTCAATAAAATAGTTCTTATTGTAATGCATGAATCAAGATTGCCGTCATAACCGAGATAACAAACTGTTCCCGCGTAAGGTCCTCGTCTGCATTTTTCCATTTCATCAATAATTTCCATGGCACGGATTTTCGGAGCTCCGCTGACTGTGCCGGCGGGGAAAGTTGCAGCGAGCAGGTCGAAAGCGTCTTTATCCGGCAGGATTTCACCCTGGACATCAGAAACGATATGCATCACATGAGAATATCTTTCGATAATCATGAGTTCCGGCACACTAACGGAATTAAATTCACAAACTCTGCCGACGTCGTTTCTGCCGAGATCGACGAGCATGGTATGTTCAGCACATTCTTTATCATCAGCGAGCAGTTCTTCTTCAAAAGCGATATCTTCAGCTTCTGAGGTTCCTCGTCGTCGTGTTCCCGCGATTGGTCGCAGTTCAACCTTACCATTTTCGAGAGTAACCATAATTTCCGGGCTTGAGCCCACGAGAGCCATATCACCGAAATTTAATAAAAACATATAAGGGGATGGATTAATGCATCGCAGTGCACGATAAAGTGAAAATGAATCCACTTCAGTCGGAAACTCAAACCGTTGTGACGGAACTACCTGAATAATATCACCCGAACGAATATATTCCTTGCATCTTTCAACTATATCTCTGAATTCATCAGGCGAATAATTTGACGGCGGAGCTTTATGGTCAACCGCGGCAAGAGCGTTAGAATCGATTTGTTCAACCGGCTTGAAAGGGATTGGCTGTGAAAGTTTGCTGATAATGTCATCAATCTGTTTTTCAGCTTCAGAATAAATTTCTTCAAGCGGACGGCCATCACAGAAAGCGTTTGCGATAACAAGCAGTCTGTGTCTCACATGGTCGAAAACGACGATAGATTTTGTGAGCATAAAATTTAATTCCGGGACATTCAAGTCATCAGGATTCTCCTGCGGTATATCTTCAAAAAATCTTACGGTATCATAACTGAAATATCCTACCGCGCCACCCGAGAATCTCGGTAAGCCCTCGATAGTAACAGCTTTATATTTTTCCATGAGTTCTTTTAATTCTTCAACCGGATTTTTTTTAGCGGTATAAGTTTTAGTTTCATCGTCAGAAGAAATTGTAATTTCATTTCCTTTTGATGAAAAAACTTCACGGGGATTAAATCCTATGAAGGAGTACCGTGCTAACTTTTCTCCGCCTTCAACCGATTCAAGCAGAAAGGAATGCGATGAATCGGCAAAACGTGAGTAAATGCCGAGGGGAGTTTCCATATCGGCAAGCAGTTCGCGATAAACGGGAATAATATTCCCTTTTTCAGCGAGTTCTTTGAATTTATTAAAATCAGGTAAAGGCATGTTTCTATTTATCATTTATTAACTGCATGGAATAAAACCACCAATAAATTTGATTTCTTTATGAAATCAAATTTTCTAAAACTGTGCCTGTAAATAATTATTAACCGGCACAGTTAATTATACAAAAGAATGGAAATTTCGGCAAGAGAAAAATAGTTGATAGAAAATGTGTTTTTTAATTAGTTACGAGTGGCGAGTTACGAGAAACGAGTTGCATCTATGAATATGTATTTGTTAGATTAATTTTTTAACCACTAATGGACACAAATAAACACGAAAAATATTTATTGTCGCTTCGCGGAACTCAATGATTTTGTTATTTTTTTAAACCACGCCTGTCTCGGTTTGTCGGGGGGATGAACACTAATTATATTCCTTATGTGGTTCCTTATGTCACTTATGTGTTAATGAATTAGATTTAAGTTTTAAGTTTTAAGTAATATTTAATCGTACTGTTGATAATAGTACTGTTAATAAAATTAATCGTTCTGCTAATTCTTCAACTTTCCTTTTCGACTTTTTGATTGAGTGTAAGTTACCGCGTTATCACGATAACCCGAATCGCAATCGTTGATGGATATTCTGATTGGGATTGTGAGAGCTCCGCTCGCGTTTTCTTTCACACCGTATTTTGAGAGTGGAGCAGCGAGATTGACGTTTTTCATTGAAAGAGCAACTCTGATTTTATCTTTCAACCATTTAACCGTAGCTTTCCCTTTTTCCGCGGCATTTTTTTCTGTTTTGAATGTCGCGTTTTTCCTGAACTTTGCTTTTGAAGGTTTTATGAAACTAAATGGATAATCACCAATAAAAATTGTTAGTTTCGTGTGAGAATCAACCACAAGACTGCCGGGAATAGGAAATTCAGCTTTTAGTTTTATTGAATCTGAATCGTTATTTCCGGCAGAATGATCTTTCCACGGAATTATAATTTGAAGTTTGGAAAGCTGATAATTAATGGTTTGCGCAGTTTCCAATACCCGTAAACTTAAATTCGCGTCATCGGTTGCAGCCGCGTCATCAGTCACTTTTATCGGCAGTTTATATTCGCCTGACGAAGTTATTGTACCGTAAACCGAGCCGGTAGATGAAATGTTTATTCCTGCCGGTGTGCTGCCGTTAAAAGACCAGTTGTAAGGAGTAGTCCCGCCGACTGCGTTGAGCGGCATTTGGAAAAAAGTGCTTTCAAAGGTTACAGGCAAAATCGTGTCAATGATTTCCGGTAACGCGGGCGGTGAGTCAAGTACAACAAATGAGACATCCGCGAAAGCTGACGCGTCACTTGCGTCCGAACATTTTACTTTAAAGGAATAATTTCCGGCTGTGGCAGGAGTTCCGAAAAGAACACCGTTTCCGGCGAGATAAATTCCCTGCGGAAGTGTTTCGGAAGAAATCGCCCATGAATATGGAGGAGAACCGTTTGTCGCGGTAAGCATTGCGCTGAAAGAATTTTCAACTACGGAAGTAAAAACCGGGATGTTATAAGTTTGCAGATTCGCGCCGAACTCAGTCATTTGGAAAAGTAAGGTGTTATCTTCAGGTTTTAAATCTCCACCGCTCGGTCGGACATCAATTTCGATTTTGTGAAGGCCGGGCGGGTAAATGTAAGCAAGCTGCCATTCCCAAATAGCGGTCATTCCTTTTGAGATTATTTCTGTATTGGATTTTGTACTGTCTTCTAATCCGTCAACATAAACGCGGATAGTGTAATCACCTGTATCGCATGTTTTGGGACCTTTATTTTTGACTTTAAACTTGAAAACCGCGTTCTTTTCATCGGTGATTTTTAATCCGTCAACCTTTAAATCAGTTACAACCAAATTAGAAGGAACAGACATTGTAAATGAAACAGTGTCATTTGCGGAATTTGTGTCGGTAATATCTGATTTCATGGTTATTTCTACAGCGTGATCACCGGCGGGATAAATGTATTCTGTTGCCCATTCCCAGGTCGTGTATTGATCGGGGTAAAGCGGTTCGGTGTTGCGCGCGCTGGAATCGAATTCGCCGTCCACGGAAACGGAAATAAGATAACTGTCTGCAATGGCTATTGCCGGACCATAGTTATCAACATCAAAATCGAAATAACCTTGTGCGGGATTAATACTCACAGGATTTGAAATTCCAAGATCAATTACCGTTGCGTTTGTAATTACAAGTGTAAAAGAAAGAGAATTATCGTTCGTGTTGACATCTCCGCCAACGGGTTCAACAAGAATCTCAACTTTATGCTCACCGGGCAGATAATAATAAGCAAGCTGCCAGTCCCAGGTCGTTGTCGCACCGGAAGCGAGGTCATATTGATTCGTTTCTTTTGAGTCAAGTTCCTCATCGACAAAGACGGAAATGTAGTAACTATCTGCGGGTTGATTTTGTGCCGAGTTATTTTTAATTTCAAAATTGAACATTCCGTTGAAAGAATCCGTGATATGAACATTTTGCACGGCAAGGTCGGGGTTCGTGTTTGTTTCAGACTGATAACCCATAAGCTCAATGTTGTCAACGAACGCGCCGGCATAATTTGAAATGGTTTCATTTGAATAGAATTGAAAACCGATATAAACTGAATTTGAAAATGCGTAACTTTTTGCGTCGATATACACATTGGAAATCCAACCGCCTGAATCTCCCGTATAAACATTTCCGGAAAAATTATCTCCATCGGTTGAAAGTCCGACAAAAAGTTCATCAACATCCGGCTGGGATTTTATAGAAAAATCAAAAAATAAAAGAGCGTCTTCAGATGCTGAAAGATCAAACGGTCCGTGAATAATCCACGCATCCATATTATCAAAATAATTTCCGGCGGGGGAGTAATCATATCCCGCACACCAGGCGGATTTATTTCCTGACAGTGCTTCCGAGTCGGTTGGTCCCCAGGTTGGAGTTCCGTAAAGGTCCCAGGAAGCCGGGAATGCGCCTTCAAACCCGTCAAAGAAATACTGATACCAATCCCCGGAAGAAGCTTTTTCAATCGGATAAGTTCCCCCTTTTAAGGGGGTGCCCTTTAGGGTGGGGGATGTTACTTTTTCAGAAGAGTTAATTTTCCGTATAACTTTTTCTTTTATCAGGAGTTTTTTATTTTCTGGAGAGAGGTTTGAAACGCGGAAAATTCTATTTTGATGTTTTGACTCTCCATTTATTTTTTTGCTTAAGCGATGGATTTTTTTATTTTCAGCAGGATAAACGTTTTCAATCTTTAATGATGACGATGAGTCGTTACGCTTAGTTCTTGTTTGAATTTCCTGTGAGGGAATATCGTTTTCAGAGATTATTGTTTCTGAACGAGGAGTCAAATTGTCTGTTCGTAATGTGCGTTCCGCATGAACAGAAATCACTGTTGCTAAAGCAAAAAAGAAGACGAGAGATGTTATTTTATTAATATTCATTTTAGTTCCATGCTGAATTAATCATAGTATTATTATACCAAATAGACGCAATGAACAGGGAAATATTCATTTTGTCGCGACAGCGTTTGATTATTTTTTGTCGCTCGGAGGAAATT
>JAOZSF010000189.1 GCA_029939815.1 bacterium | reverse complement strand
CCTTTATTAAAGGGGGATTGAGGGGGATTTCATTTTGGATTAATGGATATTGGATATTCCGACCCTCCGCCTTTCCCCCTATTGCAAAAAACTATGTTTTTCACTAACATAAATTAATTAGTGTTTCGGTAATACACTAAATATTTAACCAACTAACGATTTAATAAAAAAAGGAAAAAATATGAAACTTTTTATTTGTTTTATCATCTCATCCTGTGTTTTATGCTCCTGCAAATCTATTAATGCAAAATCTTTTACCGCTGACGATGGAATTACCTGGGAAGAAGCCAAAGACATAATTTCCGGTAATTATCCCCGTATGGCAGAACTTCGCGACGGTTCGCTTATGCTCACATTCGAGCACGGAATAAAGGATGGTGTAGCGATATCTTTTGTCAAAAGTTTTGATGACGGAGTTACCTGGTCAAAACCGACCCAAATTGCATTTACGACAAACGGGCATGATTTTGCGAATGCTTTTCCTTTGCAGCTTCAGAACGGAAGAATTCTTGTTTCATTTCGCGACCATATTCCGCTTCCGAATAAAGACGTAAATTACCGTCTGCCTGTTTACGCGAGTGATGACAACGGGAAAACATGGCATTACTATTCAATAGTTGAAAACTATAAAAAAACATCGCATTATCTTGACGGTGTTTGGGAACCGATTTTTCTCCAATTGCCGAACGGCGAACTTCAATGTTATTATGCCGATGGTCGAGATCACGGTATTGTTATGCGTTACTCGAAAAACAACGGAAAAACGTGGAGCAAAAAGAAAATCAAAGTCGCAACTTGTAAAAAAGGGGACGGAATGCCCGGAATTGTTCAATTGCCGAGCGGAACTATCGTAGTTGATTTTGAAAGCGGTGAGACCAAGGATAAACTCGTTGTTGTGCGTTGCACTTTCTCAAAAAATAACGGAAGAACCTGGACGAAAAAACGGCCGCTTGTTCATGAGGCTCATAATAAAAGCGGAAAAGCTAAGTGGTCGGCTGCGGCTCCGGCAATCGCGCAGTTGAAAGACGGTCGTTTAATCGCGTCATTTCAAACCGATGAAAATGTCAAATATAAAAAGGGGGATAAAATGGCTGACCCGTCTGTTCCCGGTTACGACCCCATCTCAAAAAGTGTTTTAAAATATGTTACAAGTGAAGACAATGGTAAAACGTGGAGCGAAAAAGCAACTTGGCTGATGGGAACTGTTGAAGAACCCGCGCTTTGGAATTATGTTTTTGTTTCCAAAAAGGGGATAATTTATATGATGAGAGCCGGAGTGAAAATTCGTCGCGGATTTCCCGGAGAAAAACCTTCCAAAAAAATGTTCTCAAACAAAAATACTCAGGTGAAACAATGTGCTGACCCGTTTATCTTAAAATATAAAGACACTTACTACTTGTATTGCACTGCGGATACTTATCTCACAGATCTCGGAATTCCTGTTTATAAATCCAAAGATTTAGTGAATTGGGAAGGTCCGTGCGGAAAAGGACCGAACGGTCTCGCTCTTTATAAAGATGATGTCTGGGGAAATAAAATGTTCTGGAGTGGCGATGTAATCGAAAAAAACGGGAAATTCTATATGTATCCTACTGTTGAAGAACATTTGATTGTTGCCGTAAGCGACTCACCACTCGGGCCGTTCAAACAAAAAGAAAAAAAGCCGATGCACAAATCTCCAAAAGAAATTGACGGCTCGGTTTTTATTGATGATAACGGAAAAGCATATATTTATTTTATTCGGCTCGAAGGCGGAAATAAAGTCTATGTGGCAAGACTTTCCGATAATCTGCTCTCTATGAAAGACGGCTCCATTAAATTTTGTCTCGAATCCGAAGAAGGAACTTGGGAACGCGGTCCAAACAAGCCGCGTGCTTTTGTTACTGAAGGAGCTTACACATTCAAATACAACGGTTATTATTATTTAACCTACACCGCTAATCATTTTATGAGTAAAGATTACGCTGTCGGTTACGCGACATCAAGAAAGCCAACGGGACCTTGGAAAAAATATAAAGGCAATCCAATCCTTAGCGCGACAGAAGAAGTTTACGGTCCGGGAAACGGAATGTTTATTCTTTCACCGAATGGAAAAGAGATGTTCATCGCGTATCATGTTCATAATTCCACAAATGCTGTTTGGCCGCGAAAACTCGCGCTTGACCGCGCGTATTTCAAGAAAAATCCGAAAGGCGGACCTGATATTCTTGCTGTCGAAGGACCGACAGTCGATGAGCAGCCGGTGCCGGAGTAATCCCTCAATCCATGATAACATCCCCCGCCCTAAAGGGGGACTACTAATCCACGAGCCATCCTGAATATTCCTAATATTTATCCTGAGGCCTCATTTTTCGTGTAATAACTCCATACTTTCCAGGCTCTCTCTGGTGGAAAACACGGCTGTGCTTGCGCTGGATTCGCAGCGCTTCCAAATCAATTTCCGCGGTGATATAATGATCTCCGGTTTCTTTCACATGAGCGAGAATATTTGCCGGCCAGGTGGCGATCATTGTTCCCGATCCCGGCGAAAGATTTGTTGCTATCATTGCGATATAATTTCTAAAAACGTCTGCTTTTACAATAAAATCTTCAATCGATCCTGCCCGCCCGTTAATCCAGCAAACGATTTCCGCGCCCTTAAGCGACAAGATATTTGCCGATTCAGAAAAGTATCCATCGTAGCAGGTCATTATCCCGACAGTCCCGAAATCCAGTTCAAATACATTAAATTTGTCCCCTTTTTTCATTTCCCATTCTAAATCATGCGGCTTGTCAGGAGGCCAGCAGTAAGGACTTTTCGAGCCGACCGCGGGATGAACTTTATAATGTTTACCAATAATCTTCCCATCTCTGCCGAAAAGAAATGCTGTGTTTGAATATTCGCCGTTATCAAATTCTTCCCATCCGCCGACAATCACATAAATATTATTTTTCTTCGCTGCTTTAGCAACAGCTTTTGTCTGCGGACTCGGAACTTTGAATCTTCCAAGCAGATATTCAGGAAAAACAATTAACTGAACTCCCTCCTTTCCCGCGCGGTCAATATATTTTAAAATACTTGTGAGCGGGTCAGGTTCATCTTTTTTGCCCGGCCAGAATAATTGAACGGCGGCGACTTTAACTTTTTTAAAATCTTTCCATGACATATTTTTCGTTTTGTCAACATTTTTTACGGATATTTTTTTAGCAGCTACGGCATTAGTTTGAGAAAAACAAAAAGAGCAGCAGAAAGAGAAAACAACCAGTAGCGGTACTTTTGATATAAATTTATTTTTCATTTTTGTTTGGTAATCGGTTAATAGTTTTGATATAATAAATTATACCACTTTCGCTTTATAAATGACATTATATAACAACTTAATGTGATAAAAAAATGACATACGGCAAAACTATTGCAATCGAAACACAAGGATTCTCAGATGTCAAAAATATAACATCAACCGTTCAAAACGTTATTGAAAAATCAAAAATAAATAACGGAAGTCTGTCACTTGAAAAATGGCAGCAGATAATTGTTGTTGATCACGATAATCGTCCACGGTCAAGAAATGTTCGCGTTCAGGTTATCGGTGAATAGGTGATTGAGTAGCCTGTTTGGACTCCAAACAGGTTGTTTAGCAAAAATATTTATTATTCAGTATTTTTTGTAAAAAACTTCTCCGCTAAAAGAAAAATACCAAGAACTCCCGGAACAAATATCACAAACCATTTGTCGATTAATGCAAGCCCGGCCGCCATTCCGAGTAATCCCCCGAGAACTTCCACCGCGGCGAGATGTTTATCTGTTGTACTGCGGATCATTTTTTCGAATTCATCGGAATCTTTCTTTTTGATAATTTCGCTGACCATTAATTTTACGTCAACCCCCTGCATAATTTCCGGCACCGCTTTTTTAATAGAATTGATTATTTCCTCATCTTCTGACATTTCGGGGATTTTACTTATCAGGAGCAGCATGGTTTTGTGAATGTATTTATCCATACTTTCCCACGATTCATCTGAGTTCAAATAAACTTCAATTTTTGTTTTAGTATAAGGAACAAGTTTGTCCTTGCCGAGTTTCCGTGCATGTTCTTTCAGCCAGTCATGTGCGGCAGCGATTTTTTTCGGGTGCTTATCGAGAAAAGAAGTTATGCTGTCGATATTCTTTTCCAAATAATCCAAAACTTTAGTTTTAAAGGAGGGATCACGGATATATTTTAATATCGTTACTTTAATTTTTTTGTCATCAACATATTTGCTTGCGAGTTTATGTTTAATCCATTCCCACGGATTTTCGTGTTTCCCTTTACTAACATATTTTATAATCGCATTCTTGATAATTAATGATATCTCGGGCGCCGCGTCAACCAGTTGGCTGATAATTTTTTTTGTAAATTCTTCTTCAACATTTAATTTTTCAAAGCCCTTTTCAATTTGCGGTCGTATATTTTTCCAGAAAGTTTCTGAATCCCATTTGTTTGAAAAAAAATCAACAATTGCTTTATCAGTTTTCTCAATCAGTTTTTCAAAAATATCATCCGCATATTCATTATAAATTTCAATAATTTTCTGATGAATTATATCCCGTGTTTTTTTATTCTCAATCGCTCCCTGAAGAAAAAAACTTATCTCTTTAATCGTATTCTCAATTATCGTTGATTGTTCAATATAAGCCCTTATATTCTCTTCATTCATTATCTCTATTTTTGCCGCTTCACCAATCGTATCGGCAATCTCATTTTGATGCCGCGGTAAAATTCCCTGCCGCCATTTCCCGAAACAAGTTGGATATTTCGGCCTGAAAAGCATGCGAATAGCAATTGAGTTTGTACCCAAACCGACCAATCCTGAAAGACTCACGGCGAAAATGAAATTCACCCAATAATAATTATTATTTATAAGCTTGCCGATAAAGCATAAAAACACGATAATCGGTAAGGTGATCAAAAGGATATTTCTTAAAGTTTTAAAATTCATTTTA
>JAOZSF010000188.1:2505-5002 GCA_029939815.1 bacterium | reverse complement strand
AACTTCTGCTGAATATTTTAATGTGAGTCTGTCATACCAGTCTGGTTCTACATCACTGATAAAAGATAAATATCCACGCAGATAAGTTATATTTTTTGTTTTACCGTTTTTGAAGTCAAAAAGTAGTTTCCTGATATACCTTTTGTTCTTTCTGCCTAAAGAAATTTTTCCCTGGGGAGTTATATGCAGTCCGGTTACCACTCTGCGCGTTCCTTTTGACATAAACAAAGTTTTATTTTGATTAATTTCCAATTTTGGAGAAGCTGTTTTTTCTAATATTTCCGTTACAAGATTAAGAAAATCTCTGCACTCATTTTTAACATTTGAAGAAAAAACAAGATCATCTGCATATCTGGTATAACAAGTGTTCTTCGGAATCTTTTCACAAATCTTACAATCTATATCATACATCACAATATTACAGACTTTAGGGGAGGAAGGAGCACCGATACCCAGTCCCTTAACTCTTTTTGCTAACTTAACAAACAAAGAATTTTTAATAAACTTTAGGTCTTTTTTGCTTAATTCACCAAAAGCATCAGATGCCTGCATTATTTTAATTAAATCACGCGGAACTATTGAAGGGAAAAAATCTTTTAAATCTATGCGAATAGTATAAGCATAATTAGAATGTAAAACCGCATTCTTTAATATATTCGTGTCTTTTTCATAAGCGGTTGCAGATTGATGCACCTTTAATTTCGGGAGAATGGTCTCCATAAACGCGTACTGTAGAAGTTTAGTGCCTTTTGCCGGATGATAGATAGCCCGCTGCCCTTTTCCGTTCTTTTTACTTATAAGGTAGCGTTTATAACATCCCGGGGCTTTATCGCTTATTTCAATTGTTTTATCTTCTGAATAGCCCAAATAGTCTGAAATAGTGGTAATAATAGATTGCATAAACAATTATGGTGTGTATGATTATTTGTTAGTTGAACAAGATAAAATAAAAAAAGAGGTTACTGTGTCCTACTTTGAGCGTTCGAGAAATTATACAAACTTCATCGTTTATGATGAAGTTTGTATAACTTTTCTCGATACCAATTAAATTTTCGCAGAAAATTGAATTGGTAAGAATGGTAAGAAACCCTGTTGAGGATGGCTTAACACCAACCGTATAAATTTCTAAAGGTACTAGGACACAGCACCTCAAACTTCAATTTTTAATTTCATATCTTTATTATCTTTATATCCGGTGCGTTGACAATTGTAACAGATTTCTTGGCGTAAGTCAAATGAGATTCATTTTATATTTTTGTTTTGACACGAATAATTTAAAGTAGAATTTTTTTCCACTGATGAATCCTCCTTCGGCGGACTTCAGCACGAAAAATTGACAAAACAATTATCGACAAAATAATTTTGCAACTTGACTTAACAATGAGATAAGATTAAAAAAATTAAGATTATATCGCATTAAGATCAACCACTTCCGGCGATTAAATCGAAAAAGGTTATAAAAGTAACACGGGGTCAGGAACTCACTCATCTCACTCCCGATTCATCGAGGATGCGAGTCACGAGTTGCGAGAAACGAGTTATAAGACGCTAAGGCCCGAAACTCTCCCCCAGCATACGCGGGGCACGGCGGGCATAGCGCTAAGCCGCAAAGTAATTCAAAAAAATAATAACTTTACCACAGAGAGCGCAGAGTTCACAGAGAGAATATAATTTTATGTCTTAAGACAAAGAGGATTGTTTTCGATTCTCTTTAATGAAAAGTTTCTGAAATTATAAACTTTAATTTATATATTTTAAATATTTTTTCATCTATAAAATTATATTTTTATTTAATAGTACTGTTCAAATCGTTCTGTTAATAATCAGTTTCGATTTTAATCCGCTTTGCCGTGTTATTTTCCTTTTTGCCGCTTTAACAAAAATATTATCTCCGGCAATTATCGTACATTCTTCTTTAGCTCGTGTAATTCCGGTGTAAAGCAACTCTTTAGTAAGTATTCTATTTTCTGACGGCGGAAAAATAATAAATACTTTATCGAACTCCGACCCTTGACTCTTATGAATTGAAATAGCAAATGCGGTAGTGTATTCATCGAGAGAGGAAGGATTATAAATAATATAATCATCATCATTATCTTTTTTATCATCATCTTTTTTCTTTTTAAAATACGCTTTAAATTCCCCGTTTTCCTCATCTTTAATAATAACCCCGACATCACCATTTGATAATTTTAAATTATAATCATTTTTAGTAATCATAATCGACTGACCATTATAAAATGAGCCGGTCGCTTCATCAGGAAACAAAGCTTGTTCAATAGTTTTATTAATTTCCTTAACGCCGAAAGGACCGTTATTAATTGCACAAAGAATCCTGAATTTTGCCAGCTGTTCAAATATTTCTTTAATATTTTTTTTATTTACTGAATTTACATAATCTTTTAACTGTTCTTCGCAAATTTTCTTTATAAATTTAGTAATCTCTTCTTCATTTTCAGTAAAATCTGTTTCAGAATCAACATCACCATCTGTAATA
>JAOZSF010000188.1:0-2495 GCA_029939815.1 bacterium | reverse complement strand
ATTCAGTAATTTCTTCTTCATTAGTTATATTCTTTATTTTTATTTTCTCAAATTTACCAAAAACACTTAGAATTTCATCATCCTTTGTTGTTGATGTCGCAGAATTAACCGCTTTACTTAATTCACCAATTCCACTGTTAGAATTAAATCGCCAGCTATGTTCGAGTTGAACAGCGATATTTTCAATTGGGTTATTTTTATTATCCGCAACCGGTAAAGCTAATTTATTATCGGTGATATTTTTTGTATTATTTACAAACTTTTCGGTGAATTTGTTGAGCTCTTCAACTGAAGTTATATCATTAAGCACATTACCGTTTTCTACCGCCATGAGTTGGTCTTTATCACCAAGTAAGATAACTTTGCAGTCATCGTTAAGCACTTCAAATGTCTTTGCAAAGATCGGTAGAGAAACCATAGAAGCTTCATCGATCAATAAAACATCAACCGGAGCTTTATTATATTTAGTGAAAGCGGGTTTATGAGAGTTAATACCAAGAAATCGATGTATCGTTTGCGCATTTTCAGGTATCGCATTAATAATTTCTACAGCTATTTCCTCAGCCTTTTTAATTTTAAATTCCTTTATGGATTCATTAAGACGGTCGGCAGCTTTACCCGTTGGAGCAACCATCTTAATATTCAACTCCTTGTTTTGCTCCTTGTTTTGCTTAAGGAGAAGAGCGAGAATGCTCCCTGCTGTAGTTGTTTTGCCTGTTCCCGGTCCACCTGAGATCACTAAGAAATCATTTGACAATGCGAGAATAGCGGCAACTTTCTGCCAATTAACTGTTTCCATTTCCGATACGAAATTATCCGGAAAAAGAGAATTAATTTCTTTTTTAATATTATCTGAGATTTTAATATTTCTGCCGATTCTTTTTTTAATAAATTCTGCTATTATTTTTTCATAATTATAAAATTTATGGAGATAAAAAAGGGTGCCGTCGTAAACTATTGGTTTTGATTTTTCCGGACTACCAATTACTTTTGAATTTTTTAATAATTCTTTTATATCAAATTCCGGAATTTTATTATTTAAAATCTCATTCTTTTTCTCGTCAGATAATAAATTAAATTTTTGTGATATATTAAATATCTCATTTATCGGCTTATTCTCATAATCAGCCGGATTAAATGCTGAATCACCATTGTCAACTGAATAACTCAGCAAAGCAGCCAACAGCCATAAATTATTATTTGATGAATTATCGCAATCACAGCCTTGCAGTTCACATATAAAGTTTGCGAATTCAACATCTATTTCATTTAAGAGATTATTATTTAAAAGGTATTTTTTCATTATAGACATATCTCCTGCTCAAGTTTCTCGATTAGTTCGAATGAAGGTTTATTATAATAAATTCCGTTGCCGTTTGGTCCAACTCCACGGGTATAAACATATATAAATCCACCGAAGTGTTCCTCATAATTATAATTCTCTAAAGTTTGTTTTAAGAATAAGTGCGTGGCAAGTGAGTAAATATGCGCTTGCAGTAAATACAGATGTTTAGCCATATTTCCCTTGATTTTCGGAGGTGAATAGTCATCAATAACGCCGCCGAGATTATTTGTTTTCCAATCCAGCACGAAATATTTATTATTTTTTCTAAACAGGAGATCTATTTCGCCTGTCAAATAACCTTTTTTGAGTGAAAAATCCAATTTTCCCAATTGTTCTTCAAAGTCAGTTAAACTTTGTTCTTCGATAAAATCTTTAAAAATATTTTTCAATAATTTCGGGGAAATATTTTTTACTTTATAATAAAACGAAAATTCAGGGCGAGCATCGGCTGTTTTAATTTCTTTTAATTGAATAATAGAACCTTTCTCAACTTTAATCTCAGCTTCTAATGTGTTTTGGAACATTTTTTCAGCGATTTTAAATCGTTTGTCTGAAATTGTCGTGTCATTACTCCTAAAATAAGATTCTACTCTCAATACATTTTCAAACATTGTTTTTCGTAGTAATTCGTCTTCGAATATGTTAGGTTCTTCATTAAAATAGTTTTCAAAGATTTTGTGTACAGCAGTACCAAAAACTTTCCCGCCCGGCAGTTCAAAAATTTCTTCACCTGTTTTCGCGTTATCATTTTCATAAGGAATATCGGATATTAAACTTGAAAAGCTGCCAACGCCCCATTTTTGCTGTAAAGTTTTAGATTCTTTACACGACCAATTTTTTTTCGTTTTTTCAACTTTCTCATTATTCTGACCATTAAAAACCGTCGGTTTTTTGATATGTGATTTTTCCTCCATAGTTATTAGATTCGAATATTCTTTTGCTAATGCTAATTCCTTTATTTTGTTTAAAATTTTTTCTGATTCTTTTTTGCTTCCGCTTATTTCTTTTGCAAACTCTTTTGGTTTGGTTGTAAACATATAAGCAAAAACAGATTTTGCTAGACTTTTTTCATTACCAAAAATAAGATAACATCTGTTTTCTGCTCGAGTGAGTGCAACATATAATAATCTGACCTGTTCAGCCAAAGTAT
>JAOZSF010000187.1 GCA_029939815.1 bacterium | reverse complement strand
TAACATATAAAATCCAAAATCCAAAATTTAAAATCCAAAATAACTCCGGTTCCGGAACACCCGTCATTTCACTGCTGAAACCGGCGGTAATAAATCCCGCACCGAAATCAGGTGAAGCAACAAAAGTAAATGTGCCGTCCCCGGAAGCTATATAATCGTGTTGAACAATAATTCCTATTCCCTGTCCATAAGTATCCTGGTCAACGCTTGTAATTTTTCCTCCTGACAGCCCTGAGATAAACGCTGTTCTTCCTGAAGATTCCCAGGCATAACTGTAAAGAGAGAAAGTGTTTGAAGAGTAAGGAATCAGATTGGTTAGTTTTATCGCAAAAGCGGCGCCGGGTTCTCCTCCATAAATCATGTATTCCAGCAATTCTTTTGAATTACCGGAAATAGTAGGTGAAAGTTGAGAAAAGTAAATAAAAGTTATTGAACCGTGTCCGCCCATAATTTCCCAGTCATTTGTTTTTATCATTGACGAACCGTTTGGAAAAGAAATCCAGTTTGTAAGATGTCCGGTTCCTTCAAATTGCACACCGTTTATCTCAACCGGATCGCCGTTAAAATTTACCGCGTGTGTGTACTCATTTAACGGATCAATAAGCGAAGTGGAATCGCTGTCAAATCGGCTTATTCGAACTTCGTTAGTAAGGGCTTTGCTTACTTTTAGGTTATCAATCAAGCTTGAATTTGTCGATGCGCTGTTATTATTAAAAATTGTAATATAATTCTCTTTAAATCCATCACCGTCATCATAAATATAACCGTTTTTGGCAGTACTGATCAACATAGGTGTTCCGTTTACGAAAGCAGAATATCTTGCAGTATCGTTATCGAAAGCTTCAGTGCTTGCAACAAGAGTAACATGGATTTTTTCGGTAGTTGGAACGCCGTTGCCGGAGCCGACAAGAGTTGTGCTGTCATAAGCTTTAAAATCACCGTTAGCTGAAAAAACCAATCCTGCGCCTGAAGGACTTATTGGAGATAAATCGCTGTTGTCGCTTTTCCCGAAGCTTAAAGAAAGCCAGTCCGCGCTGCCGTCAAGTTTATGATTTTCCACATCAAACTCAATTATAAATTCTCCGGATTCAGTAAAACTGTAATTTGGTGAGCAACCGCTGTTTTGTCCAAGAAGAAGTTCGCCGGGATTAGCAGATGCGCTCCCGATTTTCGTGCTCCCGGAAGCTGTATAAGTCAGCGGCGTGGCGCTGCCGAACTGTCTGCCGGCAGCAGCGTATCCGTAATTTACATTACCTGTTCCCGCAACATTAAAAGTGTCGAGAAATATTCCGGCTTGTATTTCACCTTTTACAAAAATAAAAGAAGTTGTTTCAGAATAGGCACTCCAGGTGTTTCGGTCGTTTTTGTAACGCACGCGCCAGTAGTTAGTACCATCCGGAATTACACTTGACGGTGGAATTATATTTTCAGCGGGAATAGTTTCGCCGCTGTTCCAGTTTATGGGAGAAAAATCAGCGTTAGTCGAAACCTGCCATTGACTTGCCGCAAAAGCATTGGTGCCGGGGTCGCTAAAAGCGCTTGCGACAAGCGTTATCGGTGATGTTACAATATTAAAATCTACAGGAGAAAGATTTACGGGTTTATCGGGTGGAATATCGCTTTTTGTGTAGCCAAGAACCGGAACGCTTAAAGCGCTGCAGCCGGCTGTGCTGCACGCCTGCACCCAGTAATAATAATGCTGACCGATAGTTACCGAAGTATCATCATAAGAATTTGATAAAAATTGCCCGACAATATTTGTAGAGGACCCCGGGAAATTTGTTGTATTCCGGAAAATCGAATAATACTCAGTCCCTTTCATTTCGTCCCAGCTAACGCGAACTTTATCTAAATATTCGCCTTGAGAAGCCGTTGCCCCCGTTGGTGTTTCAGGCACAAGAATTTCGTTGCTGAAAGCAAACCAATACCATTCATTTGTGCTCGCGCCGGGTATGCTTGACGCCGCTATAGAAAATTCTCCGTTGACATCGGGCAAATAATCATAAGTAATTCTCTGACCGTTTCCAAGACCATTTTCCGCCATGCCGATTTGCCCGGATTTTCCGCCACCATCGAGTGCAGTAAGATAAACTTTGCTGCTTGCGTCATATCCGCAACCGTACATTGTCAGGCGATAAAGCAATTTTGGATTTAAATTTGTGATAGACAAAGTGCTGCAATGAGTCAGAGCATAAACCGCGCCGGTTCCGAGGAAAAAACTGTTTCCGGAAAGATTTACTTCTAATCCCGATTTGTTCATATAAGTATTTGTAAAAGAAATCCCCGGCGCTGTGCGAAGCATCCAATTTGTTCCGGATAATTCGGTTCCGGCTCCTTCAAAAAGAACATCGTTAATAGATACGTTAGTTTCAAAATTTAGATTTATCGCGTGTGTGTACATTGTATTTGTACTTATGCCGGAGTCAGAATCGCCTGTCCAGGAAGTTACTTGCGCTACAGTGTTTTCTGCGGATGACAATCGAAAATTATCCATGGTGGCTTTGGCCGGCGTAAGCGCGCCCCAGGTTAAATAATTATTTGTAAAACCGTTTGGATATGTATGAACTGCTTTATTAAAAGGAGTTTCAACGGGATAGGCATTTCCGTTTACAAACATGGAAACAAGCGCGTCCTGCCCGACACCAGCTTGTTTCACGCAAACTTTTATTTTTACAGGATAGGTTAAAGTCCCGGCAGGAAAATTTGCCGAAACATTTGTATAACTGAAAAATATGTAACTACCGTCGTTAAAAAATTCTAATCCTAATCCAACACCTGTATCGGGAAATACAGCGCCATCTTTTCCGATGTCCATGCCAAACCATTCTCCCGCCCCTCCGGAATAATGGTCGAGTTCATATTCAACTGTATAGCTGTGCGAATCAACCATATTATCAGAGATAGAAACCATGGAACCCATTGCCGGAAGAAGTCCTTCCATGTTGCACTTTCCGGCATAAGGCCCGCCATTTGTTACGGTAGCCGGATGCCAGATGAGATTATAATAGTAAGGAGCGTAAGTTCCGCTTTGTCTTCCTCCTTCTACATCATGATTCAAATCTCCACCGCCGGTTACGTTAAAATTGTCTGATAGCCATAGTTCGGCTTTACTTTTTTGAATAGGGAAAAAAGGGATCATCAAAGTCGAAATAAGAACAACAAATTTTAAGTTTTTCATGATTTCCTTAACTTTTTTGTGTTAATATTGGAAAGAAACAAATTTTGAATTAGTGTGAATTATTGGAAATCCATCAATCAATCCATCAATCCTTGACTTCTTTCCCTTTACTTTAAGTTTTGCAAGTAGTATAATAGATAAGGAAAATAAATTATATAACATTATAATCAATCTTTAACACAATATCGGCAACAAAAATGAATAGAAGAGAATTTTTAAAAAGTTTAGGGTTGACTGCTGCTGCAATTGCTGTATCAAGCGGGTGCAAAACATTAAAATACGAAAAACGCCCCCCCAATTTTGTGATCATATTTCTTGATGATTCCGGCTGGGCGGATTTCAAACCTTTCGGAAATCCACCGTACGATACACCCAATGTAAACAGGTTGGCAAACGAAGGTTGCCAATTTACTCAATTCTATGTTCCGCAGGCGGCATGTTCGGCTTCCCGGGCTGCGCTGTTAACCGGCTGCTATCCCGGGCGGACAAAAGTTTTTGGCGCGCACTTACCGCGCGAAAAAGGATTAGATCCGAAGTTCGCGACAATTGCCGAAGTTCTCAAAAATAAGGGATACTCTACAGGTGTATTCGGTAAATGGCACGTGGGCGACCAACCGGACACAAGACCTCCGGCCAGAGGATTCGATGAATCATGCGGTCTGATGTATTCAAACGACATGTGGAAACATCATCCGGGCACACGTGCCTTCGACAAGTGGCCACTGCAATTTTGGGAAAACGGAAAAATCACGATTCAAGATGTTGCTCCTGAAGATCAGAAAAAACTGACAGAAAAATATACTGAAAATGCAGTGGATTTTATTAATCGAAATAAAAATGATCCGTTTTTTCTTTACGTTCCTTTTTCTATGCCGCACGTACCACTTTTCTGTAGCAAAAAATTTGAGGGAAAATCCGGCGCGGGACTTTATGGTGATGTTATGATGGAAATTGATTGGTCGGTTGGACAGATTACAAAAGCATTGAAAAAAAACGGATTGGAAGACGACACGATTGTATTATTTACTTCCGACAATGGACCATGGATTTCTTATGGCAATCACGCGGGAAAAACTCCGTTCAGAGAAGCAAAAGGAACGAGTTTTGACGGCGGAAAAAGAAGCGCGTGTATTGTCAAGTATCCGCGTAAAATCAAGGCGGGAACCAAATCGGACAAAGCCTGGTGTTCTATTGATATTCTGCCTACATTTGCCACACTCGCTAAAGCAGAGCTTCCGGAAAATCCGGTTGACGGCAAAAATGTGTTTGGGCTTATTTCCGGCAAACCCGGCGCCGAAAATCCGCATGAATACTATCCGTTTTCAATTTTGTCGGAGTTCCAGGGAATAATCAGCGGAGACGGTCGTTGGAAACTGCAGCTCCCT
The DNA here is from genome assembly GCA_029939815.1 of bacterium. Lineage (GTDB taxonomy): Bacteria > Auribacterota > UBA3054 > UBA3054 > B51-G9 > B51-G9. Next base: position 465 of record JAOZSF010000187.1, on the reverse strand, counting down.
CACAAATATATATCACTGGATAAGCCAGGCAAAGATGGAAATCCCGGAAAATACAACATTGCGAAAATTGAATTATCGCTCTTTGATATGAAGAACGATCCATACGAAACAACCAATGTTATAGATAAATATCCTGATATAGCGGCGCGAATGAAAACACTTGCGGAGAAACACAAAAAAACATTTTACAAATAGCCACTCGAATTAGGAAAAAATCTACCGATATAATCCTAAACAATGCAGTATTTAAGGTCTGTTATTAATTCCAACTTTTTTCACGAAATTCTTTGATGGAGGGTCGCCGTCCCCGGCGACCTTGCTCACGAAACCATATTTATCGAAGCATCATGGGTTCCACTACTCAGGACACCGGGGACGGCGTCCCTCCAGGTTTGGGTTTTGCTAAATATCCTTTTTGAGCAGCCCCTATTTAGGGGTTACTCGAAAAGGTATTTGACTCCGAAC
>JAOZSF010000186.1 GCA_029939815.1 bacterium | reverse complement strand
CCACAAATAAAACATTTATCTTCATTAAAAAGCTATAGATCTGAGCAGCTGACAAATGTTACTTCAGTAATAATTGTTTTTGAAGATGCAGATTCAAAAACAATAAATTCCAAACGAATTTCAAATTTCAAATTTCAAATAACAAACCTAAATCCTCTCTTCCCTGACACATCGACGAAGCGATTAGCTCAATCGAGTGATGGAAAACTATCGCCCGCTGCTAAAAATTTTCAAAATATGTACACAGCCGAGATAGTTAAAGGAGCAAATATCGCTGACGTTATAAATGAACTCAACGCAATGCCGGAAATAAAATATGCCGAACCAGACTATCCTATCTCACTTTTCGCCGCGCCAAACGATCCTTATTTTAATGATGAATGGGCGCTAAATAATACAGGGCAATCTTATCCGGCGGTTATTGATGGTCAGCAAACTACTGAAGCCGGTACTGCAGATGCAGATATTGATTGGCTTGAAGAGTGGGAAAAAACTGATTTTCCTACTAATGAAGTTGTTGTTGCGGTTATTGATACCGGTGTTGATTATTATCACGAAGAGTTAGTTAATCAGATGTGGATAAACACAAATGAAATCCCTCGAAACGGAATCGACGATGATCATAACGGATTTATTGATGATTATTATGGATATAATTTTTTCGATGATAATTATAATCCTATGGATGATAACGGACATGGAACGCATTGCGCAGGTACTATCGGCGCGGAAACTGCTAACGGAATCGGTATTGCCGGAATTTTTCCATACGTGAAAATTATGGCTGTCAAATTTCTTGATTACAGAGGAAGCGGTCTTACTTCGGATGGTGTTAAAGGCATTAAATATGCCGCAGATAACGGCGCGAAAGTTATTAATAACAGCTGGGGGTCAGGTGGAAGATTACAGTCGTTAAACGATGCTATCAATTATGCTAACGAAAAAGGATGTGCCGTAATTTCGGCTGCGGGTAATAATTCCTCTTCGGATAAAATTTTCCCGGCTGCTTATGATTTTTCTATGGCGGTTGCGGCTACTACTTCGAAAGACAAAATTGCGGATTTTAGCAACTATGGTACTTGGATATCTGTTTCCGCTCCGGGAAAAAATATCCTTTCGCTTAGAGCTGAAAATACCGATATGTACGGGCTTATCGGGCAGCCGGTTGTGCATATAATTAATACAAACCTTTATCTTGCTGATGGAACAAGTATGGCTGCTCCGCACGTTGCCGGCGCTGCTGCTTTGCTTGCTTCGGCGAATCCCGGTTATAAAGGGTGGATTTATGGCAGAGTAATTGCCGCTGCTGCTGATAATATTGATGCAGAAAACCCTGATTATGTCGGTGTAATGGGCAGCGGGAGAATTAATGTTGATAATTTATTAAATTATGAAGATACATCTGTTTTTATTAATGCAAGTCTGCCGCTTATTTCGAATTTTAGCGGTGAGTTTCTCGCGCCGAACCTTACTACAAACATTTCTGTTTTTTTAGGAACCTGGAAATATGATGTGCCAAACGTTACTGTCGTTATCAGTAATCTGACCGACGGGATAGTTCTTTCTACTAATCTTATTTCGTTAGGAACTATTGCCGGTAAAGTTTCGACAAATCTTCCTGATGATTCTGTGATGATTACTACTCATAGTTCTAAAGAACCTACCCAAGAAAAAATTCTTGTGCAGGTGTTGTCAAATGGTATTCTTATGGACGAAACAACACTTTCTTTCTATATTTTTAATGGGTTTGCCGGCTCGGTAACTATTGCTGATTTGGATAACGACGGCGAAAAAGAATTTGTTACTACTTATGATAATCAACTTATCGTTTATGATAGTGAAGGATATCTTAAATGGTTCTTTCAATCTCCTGGCTATATGATGCCTTTTTTCGAAGCCGCTGTCGGTGATATTGACGGTGATGGATTTCTCGAAGTTATTGCAGGACATAATGTTGCGATTAGCGGCGGTGATATCGGACTTTATGTTTTTGAACATGACGGCGCTATTAAACCAGGGTGGCCGGTTAATGACAACGCTGCTTCTTTTGGTGTGCCGACTATTGCTGATGTTGATGAAGACGGTATTGATGATATTGTTGTTACTTGTACCGTAATTATTAATGGAACAAATTCTTCGGCTTTGAATGCGTACAAAGCTGATACGACAAGGCTTTGGAGTCGCATAGGCGGAACTGATGATAGTTATCCCGCTGCTGTAGGGGATCTGGATAATGACGGCTGGCCTGAATTTGTTAATATTTTTTGTCAAAACGAAGGCGGAAACGGTAAAATTTTTGTTACTAAAAATGACGGGGAAGATTTCGGGACTACTATCAGTCTTCCGCCCGCTCATTATGTGCATGGCTCTCCCGCCCTTGGTGATATTGACGGTGATGGCGATCTCGAAATTCTTGTTAATGTTTACCAAAGCGGTGGTGTAAATAATAAAATTTATGCTTATTATCATGATGGAACTATTGTGCCGGGATGGCCTAAAGATTCCGGTTCTGATTGGCTTGTAAAACATCAAACTCCAAGATTGGTTGATATTGACGGCGACGGCGACCAGGAAATCTTCGCAGGCGCTTGGCAAAAAGGCGTTTACGGTTGGCAGGGAGATGGGTCTATTCTCGCAAACTTTCCTATCACGGATACTGAATGTAGGTCCCAAGTATGTGCTGAAGATATTGACAACGATGGCGAAATAGAATTTGTTTACAGTATTTCAAGAACTGAAACAATCATCAGAGCAAGAAAACTTGACGGCTCTATTGTCCCGGGATTTGATTCTTTAACTATTGCTGATGATGGTGAAGTGAGGGATATGGCGATTGAACCGATTAACGGAAAAACTAATCAGCAAATTGCGGTTATCGGCGGCGGTGATGCCTCCATGTTTTATACTGAACTTTTTATTATTGATACCGGCTACCCATCAAACCAGCTTCATAGTGCGTGGCCAAATCATCCTCATGATTATAAGAAGACCCGTTCGGTGAAATCTGCTATTACACCTCCTTTTGTGTGCAGTTTCAAAGCCGACCATACAAAAGCTATTTCTTCTATGGATGCGGAGTTTACTGCTTATCTCAAAGAGCCGTTTTCTTCAAACGCATTTTGTATGTGGGACTTTAATAATGACGGAATTATTGATGCAGAAGGCGTTAATTTGTTTTCCACAAATGCCGTTTATTCTCTCGGGTCTCACTCCGTTTCTTTAACTGTTTCAAACGGTCTTGGAGAAGTTTACACAAAAACACGCTCAAATTATCTTAGCGTTATTCCGCCGGTTGAATGTAACTTCTCCGCAAATATTCTTACCGCTGATGCGCCTTTTATTGTTTATTTCTCTGACCTTTCTACTAATCAACCGCAATATTGGGCATGGGATTTTAATGGTGATAACGAAGTTGACAGTTACCTTCAAAACCCTTCTTATGTTTATTCCGCTACCGGTACTTTTTCCGTTTCTTTAACCGTGAGCAATAACTTCGGGCTCGGTGGCGCCTCGACTGCTACGGAAACAAAACCTGATTATATTGTTGTGCCGGAAATTGCTGATTCTTCTGTTCATTATGTTTCTAAAACCGGGTCGCATTTATTTCCTTATAAAAATTGGAGCGAGGCGGCTACTAACATTCAAGCTGCTGTTTTTAGCGCCAAAACAAACGAACTGGTGCTTGTTACTAACGGTGTTTATGTTTCGGAAAACACTATTTATATTTCTAATGTTGTTGTTAAAAGTGTCAACGGTGCGGAAAATACTGTTATTCAGGGTACAAGGACTCATGGATGTGTTAATATAATTGGAACTTACGCGCTTATTGACGGATTTACTATTCAATATGGTGCTGATACTGAAGGTGCTGGTGCAAAAGTTATGTTTGGAGCTTCTGTCAAAAACTGTATTGTTAATGATAATGATTCCGGAATTTATAACGGCGGGGGTATTTATTGTCATTATATTCCGGGAGTTATAGAAAACTGCCTGATTGTTTCTAATTCAGGAGATCATGGCTCAGCTATTTATGCTAAAAATGATTATACTATCAAAAATTGCATTATTAAAAATAATAAATCAAATCCAGTCAGTTTTAGCGAAACGGTTTTTATGTATAATTCGCGTATGCTAAATTGTCTCATTAATAATAATGATTCCGGAGATAGAGTATTGTTTTTGAGAGACGGTGCTATTGTTGAAAATTGCACTATTGTCGGCAATAAGCTACCTTACTCTGATGTTGCTATCGAAATTTTCCTCTCCGGTTTCGTTTATAATTCTATTATTTTTAATAATGATTCAGGTAGATGTACTAACAGGTATACTGATTCTCTACTTACTTATTGGAACTCGTGTTTTGATGTTTTACCAGTTCAAACTTATCTCGGTGATGGTAATTTTGCTTTAAATCCGATGTTTATATCTCAAGAAAACGAAGATTATTTCTTGAAAGCTCTTTCGCCGTGTATTAATTCAGGCAGTAATTATTTTGTGTCGGTTACAAACGACATTTATGGGCGATCGAGAATTATTGATGGGAATGTTGATATGGGCTGCATAGAAAATGACGTTTCGTTTTCAATGACAGCACCGGAAATTATTTCCCCAACTAATATTTCGTCAGGTGAATCTGGTGTTATAGTTTTTGATTCCCCGGGACAGGATGTTATTATTGAAGGTTATAAAAATTCAGGTTCTCTCGTTTATCTTGAAGAAAATTTAAACTGGGCAGATGATAATATTTTACAAAATTCGGCAGGTTCTTCCTGGAGTAATATTCTTTACAATATTCAGGAAGAAACTTCCTACACCTTGAATTTTAAATCTATGAATAGTAATTTTACTAACGCATCACCCGATAGCACGGAAATAACGATAGAAGTAATACCGGAACCTGGAATACTTTGGATTATTGGATTAATTCCCCTCTTGAGCAGAATGTCCCGGTCGTAGCATCGGGGAGGGGAATTAATGGAGGTCAGTGGTCGGTGGTCAGAAAATCCGGCAAACAACCGGCAAGCGAACACAGGCAAATAAA